>CALBLZ010000297.1 GCA_937895715.1 uncultured Candidatus Berkelbacteria bacterium | reverse complement strand
CAAGCCTCTAGAAAGCGTTGCCCATTCCAGTTAACGGTGACGATCGAAAAAAAAGGTGTAGCAGCGACCATATATGGGTTGATAATAGGGGAAAACTCTTGGTTGCGCCAGAAAGCTTGTCTGAGTATAATCAACTCAACCCATGCGCAATACGTCAGCACCTGCACGCTTCCTGTTTCCATTTTCACTCCGCGCAGCTTTATTTTTAGCGGCAGCAGCCATTTTTGTGGCTTTTTTGCCAATACCATCACTGAGTCCAATTACGTCAAGCTTAGAGTTTACCCAACCCACTGCACAGGCTGCGAGTTCTCGTGATCTAGACCTTATAAAAACTGCTTCAAGTGGTGATATTTACGTGCGTATTCCGAGCGGCAGGTACAAAGTCCGCGACCTGGCTACTTGGGAACGCTGGGGGTTCAGTTGGAATCAGGTTCGAACGATCTCTCAAGCGGAGATGAATAGCATCCCTCGGGGGCCAGATGTTACCCGAGCCATGCGTCCGTTTGGTGACCCAAC
Organism: uncultured Candidatus Berkelbacteria bacterium; assembly: GCA_937895715.1. GTDB lineage: Bacteria > Patescibacteriota > UBA1384 > CAILIB01 > CAILIB01 > CALBLZ01. Next base: position 3,439 of record CALBLZ010000297.1, on the reverse strand, counting down.
TGTGTACGTTGTTGATCACGCGCAGACTCGAGCCGTTACTACTCCAGATGCTTTCCTATTATCTGGGTATAGCTGGAGTGAGGTGAGCAATGTTGAGCCGATGATCATCAATCTGCTGCCCCCAACCGTTATTCTCGATACGCCACCCGCTGTTCGTTCTCCAAGAGATGGAAGGATCTACGCTGTATACGGAGGTCAAAGGCACCATATTCCAAATGCAGACATAATGAATCACTGGGGCTTTACTGGGTTCTTTACCACTCCAGTTATTGATACCTACCCAACTGGCACGCCACTTTCAAAGCTGGTAAAAGTTCCAGGAAACCCTACCGTATGGGTTATAGATAACCAGAGGCGACGACCTCTGCCAAGTCCAGATGCACTTTTACTCAACAACTTCTCTTGGACAAGCCTGGTTGATGTAGACGTACCCTTTCTAAATCGCGTACCAGTTGGCGACCCATTCTATGCGCCAACTACGGTTTCGCTGCCAGGTAACCCGCAGCGCTTCTATGTTGATGGGGGTGTCCGCTACCCAATTGCTGATGACGATACCTGGAACAACTGGGGCTTTAGTCGTTTTGGTGCAACCGTTAGCGCAGCACTAGCAAACTATCCTGTTGGCCCACGGCTAACTCGCTTGCCCCGAACGGCAGATGGTACGGTGTACCGAGTAAAAGACGGCGGGTACCGTCTGGTCCCATCTGAAGGTATATTTAACGGCTATGGTTTTTCGTGGGGGGATGTTACTAGCATTCCGATTTCTGCTTTTTGGCCCCTAGTTTCTGGACCGCCTCTCGATTACACTACCGACACGCTCCAGGGCTACTCTATGCCAGCTACCTCGGGATTTGTTGGAAAGGAACAGCATATTTGGACAACAAATAACGAAAACTCAGATGCTGCCCACTATGCCATTAACAATACGCAGTTCATGGGTGAAAGTATCATTCTGCAGAATGGCGTAGCTGGAACCGGTGCTTTCGGTCGGATTAGTCCTGAGATCGAAAAGTACTACATCACCATGCGTTGGAACTACTGTACTTGGTTCGAAGATCCAAACGATCTCGATAGCTATGGTCGTCCTTCAACCAAGACAACTGCGTGTAATGAAACGGCCAAAGCCTGGCACAAGGGCAAGAAGGTGATTATCTCCAACGCACGAACCGGCCGTAAAATGGTAGTGGCTATTGGTGAGTCTGGTCCAGCTATTTGGATCACACGAGAGCGTGGTGTGGTATCGGGTCTTTCACCAGAAGCAACCGACTATATTGTTGGTGCTCGGTACTATAACGGCCAAGGTGGTCAACCAGGTGATAGCCTAACCTATGGATTCTCGGTAGATCAGTCGCTTCCGTTGGGACCACTTACATACTAGGCATGAGCCCACTCTCATTTCTCGGGCTTGTGTTGGTAGCGCTCCTGCCATTTGAGCGGATTCCGACCCTCGAGGCGTTTGGGTACACAGTAAAGCTTAGCTATGTTGCGGGAGTTATTCTGCTGGCTTGTGCCTTCTGGCAGTGGCGAAAACAGCGAATTAAACTGAGCCAAGAAGAAACCTTACTTGGCACCTTCTGGCTGGTCGCTGTCCTCTCAATTACCCAGTCTCCGAATCTTACTCGAAGCGTTGTCATTGCGGCCCTCTGGCTCTTGATGTTCTTGCTGTACGGTACGGTGCGTCGTCTATTTGCGGATGAGACACTCCGACATCGAGCTGAGCGGGTGCTCTTTGTTGTGACGGCTATTGTTTGTCTATTTGGTATCTACCAGTTTGTGGGGGATATGCTCGGATTGCCAGCTACCCAGACAGGGCTGCGTGATTGGTACACCAAGCAAGTACTTGGGTTCACGCGCATTCAATCAGTGGCGCTTGAGCCGCTCTATTTCTCAAACTACCTACTGTTTCCGCTATTTCTGTTGCTCGCCAGAATGGTGAGTGCAAAGAAACCAACAAGCGCGCAAGTGGCACTCGGTGCACTAATCGTGGTAAATATTGTGCTTGGAGTTTCACGTGGAGCCTATCTTGCGCTCATTATTGCTGCTGGGGTGATGCTTGGGTACCTAGTGGTTGCTGCCAGCAAGAAACATCTTTCTGCACAGGTGTTCGTGCCGATACTCGCAACCTTCGTCATTGGCGTCGGGAGCTCACTGATCTTGCTGGGAGGACTCGCTCAAGAGAGCGTGGTCACGCGGTTTGTGGGGCACGCCCAGGTTGAAGATGCCCCAACAAGCGATTCTGTGGCTGGCCGCGTAACCGTGTACAAGCGGGCACTCGACTTATTCCAAGAGAAGCCAGTACTCGGGATTGGGATTGCCGCGTTTGGTCCGCGGACGATGACCACCGAAGCTGATGTGGCAATTCACGGGTATGGTCAGGTGAACAATGGGTATCTCGAAATTCTTACCGAAACAGGTGTGCTCGGGGCACTAGCCTTCATCGCCTTCGTGATTGCCTACTTCCGCAGCTGGCTGTTTGCCTACCGCCGCAAGGGCGCTATTGGTCGCGCTCGCCTTGTGGTACTTGGGCTGGGCGTGGTGGCAATCGGGATACAATTTAATTTCTTTTCCACACTTTACCTGATCTGGGTTTGGGTCTTTCTGGCCTGGCTTTCTGCAGAGATCTATAGCAAGGAATGAGCGCCACATCGAAGCTCTCTCGTATTCTACTTATCTCCGCAGTGCTGGCACTGCCTCTGTACTCCCTTCGCCTTTCACTGCTCGGTATTCCAACTTCGGTGCTTGAGATAGTGACGATGCTTGGCTTTTTGTTTGCGATAGCCCAGGGGAAGATTCGACTAACGACGCTTCGTAAACCAGAGCTCGTTGGGCTTGGGTTACTACTCGTTGGGGCGGTGTGTGGCGTACTTATTGCTCGAGATGCGCACGCAGTAGGGATTCTAAAGAGCTGGATACTCACCCCAATTTTTCTCTATCTCTGGCTACGGGCTGAGTGGTCGGTTGCTGCTGAGCGCAAGGCTGCCACGGTCTGGGTGCCAATTGCTGCAGCAATAACCGTTGCCTGGGTTTCGGTGTTTGCCATGCTCCAGCTTGGGTGGCGGCAGTGGCCGTTGCTAAAAGACATGCTGAATCCTGATGTCCAGCACTATCTGATCGAAACTCCAATTCGAGTACTTGCTCACTTTGAATCACCAAACTATCTTGCAATGTTTCTGCTGCCGCTGACGGGACTTGTGGTGTGGGGGGCGCAAAAAAACAAAGGCACAATGCGCTACTGGCTCTATGTAGCAGCACTGATCGGCGTACTCGGGGTTTGGTTTACCCGCTCGCAGGGGGCATACTTGGCAGGGCTGGTTGCAGTTGGGGTACTCATAGCTCCAAGTATTTCAAAACGGTTGCCAGCAAAGCTGAGTAGTTGGGTGGTTTGGTTAGTTTGCATTGCCACAGCTACCATACTGTTTGCTGCAGTATACGTGCCTCG
>CALBLZ010000296.1 GCA_937895715.1 uncultured Candidatus Berkelbacteria bacterium | reverse complement strand
TACCTAAGAATGCTACGTACAATCTTGCCACCCTCTTCTTCTATAACGATGGACGTAACCAGGTAACTATCCCTAAGAACTACGTACTCACCAACACTGTTACACCCGACCAAACAACAGAACGAGCCAACACAGAGGAAGCTGATGTTACTTCTAATGGCAAAAGCACCTTGCCGCAAGCACACTTAACCTGTCCGGTAAGTGCAGCTCTAAATCAAGATATCACCATCACGCTCCGTGCCTGGGATCCTATTAGTCTGGACCAACGCTTGAAGGTACGTGTAACCGATAGCGGCGCACCTGCTGGCAGCACAGCTTCGTATCCAGCCACCGGATTCAGTAGCACAAATGAGTACAAAACCACCTTCACCATTCGTGATGATAAGATCCGCACAACACGAATAATCTCCGCTATCGCAGAGAATCAAAACGGGAAGACGTCTCGGGTTGCCAGCTGCGCCGTTACCTTCAAGCCATTCACGGTCCGTGAGATTATAAACGGCCTTCGTGGAAGAGACGCAGGCTTGACCACTCGCCTTACCATGATTGAGTCTCTCTATAACGCACAAAGTACTGCTAACCCATTCGATCTTACCCCGCTCCTTAACCGCACCGGGGCAGACCTCAACAGTGAGCTCATAAACCGCATAAACCTCATTACCGCTCGTCCTACGGCAACAGGTGACCTTGCAACCTACGAGAATCAGTATAGTAACCCTGATGTAAATGGATGGCTATTTACGGTAAATGACCTACAGCAACGCATTACCTGTGCTGCAAACGACGCCGCGTACAAACCAACGCTTGCAGATAATGGTGTATACATTCACGACTGTGACGGCAAGGCCACTACCATCGCCGATGAAACAAAAGAAGACTCAATTGAGCTAAAGAAGCTCCGTGGTGCTGCAAACCTCTTGCAGGGCCTTAGTGACCAGTTACAACGAATGCGCGACGCAATGCTCAAAGCGCTGCAAACAGGCGCTCTCAACGAGCAGAATAGCGGGCTAGCAACCCAGAGTGGATACAGTGTTGGCCTCGACCTGCCCAGCAGCAGCTTCCCGCTTGACGCAAACAATCGACTGGTTAATACACCACGCTTCAGCCGCGACCTACTTCGCACCCTAATAGCACCGCTGGACCGCGTTCTTGATACAACGAAAGCTCATATTAACCGAAACCTGAGGATTGCACCATT
>CALBLZ010000295.1 GCA_937895715.1 uncultured Candidatus Berkelbacteria bacterium | reverse complement strand
GCGTGCCTATTGAAGAATGAACCGGCGAGTAATTGGATACTGCAAGGTTAAGGTACATCGTACTGGAGCCGTAGGGAAACCGAGTCTGAATAGGGCGTTTAGTAGTATCTAGTTGACCCGAAACCGGGTGATCTATCCATGAGCAGGGTGAACCCCGATGAAAATCGGGGGAAGGCCCGAACCCGTATCAGTTGCAATTGGTTGGGATGACTTGTGGATAGGGGTAATATGCCAATCGAACCCGGATATAGCTGGCTCTCCCCGAAAGGCGTAGTGGCGCCGCGTCTATCATAAACACGAGAGGGGTAAAGCTACTGGATATTCTTGGGGTGTCTTCGGGCATCTCTAGCGTAACCAAACTCTGAATACTTTCGTGTGTGGATAGGCAGACACCAATGCCGGGCTAAGCTGGTGTTGGGAAAGGGAAACAGCCCAGACTCTCGTCTAAGGTCCCTAAATTTTGACTAAGTGGTTAAGGAAGTGTTTTCTCTCAGACAGCTAGGAGGTTGGCTTAGAAGCAGCCATCCTTTAAAGATAGCGTAACAGCTCACTAGTCGAGTTCCGCCGTAAGGCGGATGGAGAGAATGCGCCGAAAATGATCGGGGCTCAAGTCAAGTACCGAAGACAGAGATCTCAAGTTTTACTTGAGGTGGTAGGGGAGCGTTGTAGTAGCGGTGAAGTTTGACCGTAAGGTCAGGTGGAGCAGCTACAAGTGAGAATGCCGGTATGAGTAGCGAAAGCAGGGTGAGAATCCTTGCCGCCGAATTCCCAAGGGTTCCTCCGCACTATTCGTTAGCGGAGGGTTAGTCGGCTCCTAAGGCGAGGCCAAAAGGCGTAGTCGATGGACAACTGGTTAAGATTCCAGTACAGATATGCAGACGTTATTACTCGGGGATGGACGGAGGTGGATGAGCTTAGGCATGGCGTTGAAGATGCCGTGTGTAAACAGTTAGATAGTGATGATAGGAAAATCCGTCGTCATGTTTTAAGTCAAGCTGTGATGCAAACTTAATGGCCCTCGGGCTATTGGGGATCAAAGTAGTTCAGCTCTCGAGAAAAGATTCGCGAGGAGTCTGTGTGTTTGCCGTACCGCAAACCGACACAGGTGGGATGGTAGAGAATACCAAGGCGAGCGGGCGAGGGTGGTTTAAGGAACTAGGCAAATTAACTGGGCGTAAGCTATGCGAGATGCCCTCCCTGATGCAAATCAGGGCTCAGTGAATGAACTTCAAGCGACTGTTTAGCAAAAACACAGGTCTGTGCGAAGTCGAAAGACGATGTATACGGGCTGAGACCTGCCCAGTGCCGGTAAGTTATGTGAGAGGGTGATTGTATTCTTCGGAGTGCATGAGCTTTCAATCGAAGCTCCGGTGAACGGCAGCAGTAACTATAACTGTTCTATGGTAGCG
>CALBLZ010000294.1 GCA_937895715.1 uncultured Candidatus Berkelbacteria bacterium | reverse complement strand
TGGTCAAGTGGGCGTTGGCGTTCCTCGTCGGACTGATCGCTTTGCTTAGCCTGTTTTTTTGTGGCGCGTGTTCGGCGGTGCGCGGGCTGTTCTGAGCTCGACAGCTCTCTCTGGTCTCACGACAGCGATGGGCCACGACTACGATGACTTGAAGGTTACCAGGAGGAAAAGATGGGACAGGGGTCTCTACCACCACGGGCGGACAGGCGTCGCGTCCTCTTCGTCGTCGATCGACACGGTCGGCAAAAAATGGATTATGAGGATGGCGGTTCCGACCTGCTGCTCGACTCGCGCTCCTACGTTGTGAACGTTGACGACCCGCTGCACGGGCCTCTGGAGACCGCCCTCGATCGCGCAGGACTGCTGGAACCAGGAAACACGCTCGTGCAGAGCCCGTACGACCCAGATCGGTATCTAGTGGTAAATGAGCCCACCACGCTCGAGATAGCCGTGCAGAAGCTAAATTACTTTGTCGAGTTCTGCCAAATTCTTGGTGCGCGCTCTGCACGTGCGGTGGAGGTGACTCGCACGTCGCGATCGGGTACCGTCACCGCGAAGCTCGGGGGCTCTTTGAGCCCGTCACTTCCAGGCCCGGCGGCATTGGTTCCTGTGAAAGTGAGTGGAAGTACTTCGATTGGCGGAGGCTTATCCTTGGAGGAGGAGCAGAGGTTGAGCGTCGAGTGTGAGTGGGCCGGCGGGCCCCCGAGCCTCGATGACGCTGAGCGCTTCGTCGAGAGGCATCGACTCCTGAACGACTCCACGTTCACTTCGCTGCTCCAGGCGCGCCGACATCGCGCGAACCCCATCGCTGCCAAGCGGTTCGAGTTGGAGCTCTCCGAGCAGGCCACCGCCAACTTGGAGCTCGCGAGCCAGCTCGTAGCGCGCGTGGGTTGGTTGAAGGGCAGCGTCGACGGTAAGATCCAGGCAGCGCTCAACCAGAAGCGCAGTTACAAGCTCTCGATGGTTGTCGCCTTCTGAGCCCCGCGTCGAGGTGCGTTCGAGACGCGTCGCGGTGGCGTTCGCCTAGTGTAGGCTGGGGTGAACTCGGCGAGAGGACTGCATGCGCAAGTACGCGGTTTACCTTATTCGAATCGGGCCGACGACGGATTGTCGTGATGCAGACCCCTTCAAGTATTATGTAGGCTCCACCTACGTCGACGACGACGTCGGGATCGACCGCCGAATTCAACAACACAAGTCGGGTGAGAAGTCCAGCTTGTTAAAAGCGGGCTATCGCATCGGGCAATGGCGGCAGGAGGGGCCGCTGTACGACGCGCGTGAGGATGCGGAAGCGGCGGAGGCGGCGGTCGCCGACGCACTTCGTCGGATGGGGCACCGAACGTGGCAGCGCTAGCTCCACGCTCTTCGCG
>CALBLZ010000293.1 GCA_937895715.1 uncultured Candidatus Berkelbacteria bacterium | reverse complement strand
CTATTACGCACTCTTTAAATGAATGGCTGCTTCTAAGCCAACATCCTAGTTGTCTCAGCAACTTAACATCCTTAGTCTGTTAACATAGACTTGGGGACCTTAGCTGGTGGTCTGGGTTGTTCCCCTCTTGGCAATGAAGCTTATCCCCCACTGCCTGACTCCCGGAAAACATATGTACGGAATTCGGAGTTTGTCTGGGTTTGGTACCGTTGTGACAGCCCTACCCCAATCAGTGCTCTACCTCCGTCATACTTTTATCCGAGGCTAGCCCTAAAGCTATTTCGGAGAGAACGAGCTATCTCTGAGTTTGATTGGTCTTTCGCTCCTAGTCACAGCTCATCCGAGCAGTTTTCAACCCGCACCGGTTCGGACCTCCACAAGGTGTTACCCTTGCTTCATCCTGGCCATGACTAGATCACACAGTTTCGCGTCTGCCGCATCATACTAAACGCCCGTTTCGGACTTGCTTTCGCTGCGGGTGCATTCCTTAAGAATTTACCCTGGCATGATACGAGCAACTCGTTGGTTCATTAAGCAAAAGGCACGCAGTCACCCCTTTGCAGAGCAAGCTCTGCTAAGGTGGCTCCTACCGTTTGTAAGCACACGGTTTCAGGTACTATTTCACCCTCCTGTCAGGAGTACTTTTCACCTTTCCCTCACGGTACTTGTTCACTATCGGTCACTAGTTAGTATTTAGTCTTACGAGATGGTTCTCGCGGATTCCCACAGAATTTCACTTAGTCCGTGGTACTTGGGATACTTTCAAGAGCCTATCGTTTTCGCTTACGAGGCTATCACTCTCTATGGCTGTATTTTCCAAAACGATTCAGCTAACGAATCAGTGTACTCTTTGATCTACTCGAAATTGATCTGAAAGTCCCACAACACCTGTGATGCAACGATTCGAGTCTTTAACACATCACAAGGTTTAGACTGTTTCCATTTCGCTCGCCGCTACTCCGGAAATCACTATTGTTTTATTTTCCATCAGGTACTTAGATGTTTCAGTTCCCTGAGTTTGCTCTTCAGCACCTATGTATTCAGTGCTGAGTAATACGACATTACTCGCATTGGGTTGCCCCATTCGGAAATCCCCGGGTCTAAGATTGCTTCCATCTATCCGAGGCTTATCGCAGGTAACCACGTCCTTCTTCGCCTACTAGTGCCAAGGCATCCACCGTGTGCCCTTAGTAACTTTTACCAAAAATCTTTATCGATACAGATAGAA
>CALBLZ010000292.1 GCA_937895715.1 uncultured Candidatus Berkelbacteria bacterium | reverse complement strand
CACTCGGCTCAACATCGCGTTTCAAAAGCGCCTGGTCGATCTCCCAGGCGCTTCGTAAGCGGGTACGAATAAGCTTTGCTGCGTAGGCGAGTGCGCTAAGCGCCATATCGCTTAGGCTACAGCCTCTTCTGTAGGCTCTTCAGGTTTGTCTGCGGCTTTCTTTCCAGCTTTGTCAGTCGCCTTATCAGCCTTGTGACTAGGCAGGTGATCATCTCCCTTTACGGCTTTTAGGCCTGCCTTAGCTCGAATTTCTGCATCAATTTTTGCGAAGGTTTGTGGGTTGGCTTTAAGGTACTCACGAGCCCCCTCCTTACCTTGTCCAAGCTTGTCATCACCCCAGTAGTACCAGGCGCCTGACTTTCGGATAACTTCGAGGTTAGCACCCGTATCAAGCAGATCACCCTCACGAGAAATGCCTTCCCCATAGATGAGATCGAAGGTTGCCGTACGGAACGGCGGTGCAATCTTGTTTTTAACAACCTTAATGCCCGTAGTGATACCAGTGACAACATCTCCATCTTTCAATTGCTCCTTGCGACGGATTTCGATGCGGAGTGAAGCGTAGAACTTTAGGGCATTTCCACCGGAAGTGGTTTCTGGGTTGCCGAACATTACACCAATCTTCATACGAATCTGGTTGATGAAGATAACGGTAGTCTTTGACTTAGAGATTGCACCGGTAAGCTTACGCAGGGCCTGTGACATAAGTCGAGCCTGCACCCCAACCATTGCATCGCCCATTTCACCTTCGATTTCTGCACGTGGCACCAGCGCTGCAACTGAGTCTACTACCACAATATCTACAGCGTTTGAGCGCACCAACGTTTCGGCAATCTCTAGTGCTTGCTCACCCGTATCTGGCTGAGAAACAAGGAGATTTGGCAGATCGACACCAAGAATCTTGGCGTAATCTGGATCGAAAGCGTGCTCTGCATCAATAAATGCTGCAAGGCCACCTCGTTTTTGTACCTGGCCGATCATGTAGGTAGCGAGAGTAGTTTTACCAGAAGATTCTGGCCCATAGATTTCGATAACACGGCCGCGGGGAATGCCGCCACCCAGAGCAATATCTACAGAAAGAATTCCTGTTGGGATAACCTCTACTGAGCCAACGGCGTTGTCTCCGCCCATCGTCATAATTGCGCCTTTACCAAACTGCTTCTCGATGGAAGCAATGGCCATCTCGAGAGCGGCTTTGCGCCCGGCAGATTCCTGTGCTGTCATATATCTCCTTATCTGAAATTACATCTCAAGATTACTTAGCTCAGTGTAGCTAAGCGAAACAGGCTTTGGCAATGGAAAAACTTACCGAAAACTCACTTAACTGTGACGGCCAGGGTTTGAATATTTTCTTTTCCGTTTGTGCTTTCGGCTTTCACCTGTACAGCATTCACGCCACGCTGCACTTGTACTGTCGTACTAAAGCTCCCGTCCTGCAGCACTGGCACTGGCTGACCGTTTACTTCAACCGTTGCGCCCTTAGAGGTTCGTCCATTTAGCGTAAAATTGGTTGTTCCTACCTCAAGCTGGGTCATACCTGTTTCTTGCGCCTGGGCTGGAGCCACAAGCTCAAGCATAGGAGCTGAAGCAAAGGCATTGATCTGATACCCAACCATTGCAGCAAAGCCTAGCCCGACCACGGTTGCACATACCACCATGAGCAGGCGTGGTGTCACTAGGAAGCGACTAAAGCTCACACGGGATACTGGAGCCAACTCAATTGGTTGATCGGCTGTGTGGCGATTGTAGGCAGCGCGGGACTTATCGTACTGCTTGAGCATCTGCTCGGTAGGAAGGTGTAAAAAGTCGCAGTAGGCTTCGAGGTAGCCGCGGCCATATACTTCGCTAGGAATCTGATCCCAAGAATCACTCTCGAGAGCAAGAATAAACTTTCCCCGAATACGCGTACTCTCCTCTATCTCAGCAACAGAGAGCTTACGACGAACACGAGCTCGCTTGAGCTTATCCCCGAGGGACTGTTCGACATGAACTTTACGCGTGCGGAAGCCGGCTGCCATATGTGTAGTGTAGTTTACTCATTTTCTGGGTATGGGGCAATGCCACTTGTTTCGTCTTCACCCTGGTTATAGGGAGGAAATGGCGCAGCCATTGGCTCCGAACCTGCATTATTCATCTCAAGGCTTGCGTACACTTCACGCATCTTACCGCCGCGCTCAGGACCGATCATGCCACGCTCTTCCATGGCAGTGATAAGGCGCTTAGCCTTGTTGTAGCCTAGGCGCATATGCGTCTGCAGCATGCTGGTTGAGGCCTTGCCTTGGCGACTGACTAACTCGTACGCCTCGCGGAGGAGTGCCTCTTCTGCGTCATCGAGTCCACCTGCAGAGACAAACCGTGACTCAGTTGGCTCTTCCAGAACGCTGTGGTCGTACCGATCGTCTGGTGCTTGCTGACGGATGAAGGCAACGATTGAGCTAATCTCCTCTTCGGTACAGAATACTCCCTGCACACGCCGTGGCTTACCGAGCTCAGTGCTCAGGTACAACATGTCACCAAGGCCCAGGAGCTTCTCTGCGCCCTGTCCGTCAATTATCGTGCGCGAGTCTACCTGGCTCGTCACAGAGAAGGCGATACGCGTTGGAATATTTGCCTTAATCAACCCTGTGATAACGTCTACCGAGGGGCGCTGGGTAGCAACAACCAGGTGAATGCCCACAGCACGAGCCATCTGGGCGATACGGACAATCTTGCTTTCAACTTCACGTGCCGCAACCATCATCAGGTCTGCTAGCTCATCAATAATGATTACAATATACGGCATTGCTCCCTCTACCATGTCGGGTGCCTGGTTGTACTGCACAATATTGCGCTTACCAGTGCTCTGTAATACTTTGTAGCGGCGTTCCATTTCTCGCACCGCCCAGTTTAACGCTTTCACCGTGTCCTTTGATTCGGTAATTACAGGAGTGAGTAGGTGAGGAAGGCCATTGTAAAGAGAAAGCTCAACTCGCTTAGGGTCAACTAGGATCATTCGCAGCTCATCAGGAGAGTTGTTCATGAGTAAGCTCAAGATCGTAGTGTTAATACACACAGACTTACCTGAACCAGTTGCACCAGCGATAAGTACGTGGGGCATCTTTGCCAGGTCGGCTACCGCCGGGTGCCCGGATGAATCACGCCCGAGCGCGATTGCAAGCTTAGAGCCAAGCGCCTGGAAGGTTTGCTTTTTATCCTCGAGAATGTCACGCAGACCTACCTTTGCCTTCTTGTCGTTAGGAATTTCAACACCAACCAAGGCCTTACCTGGAATCGGAGCTTCGACACGAAGTGACTCAGCGGCCAGGGCCAATGAGAGGTCGTCCTGGCGAGCGGTGATCTGATTGAGCTTTACTCCATCAGCCGGTTTAAGCTGGTACTGACTTACTGTTGGTCCAACACTCACATCGGTCATGGTGACGTCGATACCAAAATCTTTAAGAGTTTTTTGGATTAACTCCATGCGCTTTTGAATGTTCCCTACCTGTGGACGGTCATCAACCTGCTTTAAAAGACTAATTGGAGGGTAGTTCCAGTTTGTACTACGAGATAGCGAGGTAGGCCGTGCGGCTGGCGGGCTAGCTGCAATCACAGCTGGCTTACCAAAACCAAGGAATCCTTTCTGCTTAGCCTGACCACCAAGCTCGCCAACAACTTTGGCTTTGGTGGCGTCGGAGATAACTGGGAGAGGAGCCGGCTCATCTTCTTCTTCCTCGTCGTCTGGGTTCTTACGTGGGTGGAGGAAGGGTAGAATCGCACGATCAAAGATAAGCATAAGTGAAATAAGCATGAAGAACGTGAGGAAGATTCGCGCAATTATGCTTCCTAGACTGCTGTTGAGTCCACTAAACACAAAGTTGCCGAGCCATCCCCCGCCATCGCCTCTGACTGCCGCTGCGGTAAGTTCTCCTGCTGTAAAGCTGTGCAGGAAGCCAGCTAGTGTCGCAACAAACAAGACTGTTCCCATGACCGTGACGAAGCGAATCTCAAGTTTGCTTGGGAAGAGTCGCTTTCCAGCCCACCACAGCAGGTACCCAGCTAGAAGTGGTGTAGCTCCACCGATAGCTTTCCGGAAAAAGGTGTGGAGTGAATGCCCCCAGCTACCTGCTTGGTCGAATACTGAGAGTAGAACGAAAAGAAAAACAAGGACTACAAGCAGTACCCGTATCTGGTGCCCTATTCGGCCGTCACTTCGACGTGAGCCGCTGGATTTTGCGCTACTACCTGATGAGCGTTTTCGCTTTTTAGCCATATGGATAATAATACCATAAGCTGCTAGAGTAGCCACACTGTAAACATACATTCTATGGCCAGCCTATCACTCGGAATCGTTGGGTTACCAAACGTGGGAAAGTCCACGTTATTTAATGCACTGGTTAAAAACGGTCAGGCTGCTGCCAGTAACTATCCGTTTTGCACAATCGACCCCAATATCGGCCTTGTTGAAGTGCCGGATAGTCGACTACGCGCCTTATCATCGCTCGTTAACCCTGAAAAGCTAATCCCAGCGGTCGTCGAATTCTATGACATTGCTGGAATCATTAAGGGTGCATCCCAGGGTGAAGGCTTGGGCAACAAGTTTCTCTCCCATATCCGTGAAACTGCAGCAATTATTCTAGTGGCCCGCTTCTTCGACCACCCCGACATCATTCATGTGAATGGACAGATTAACCCAAAGAGTGACCTTGAGACAGTTCTACTCGAGCTAATCCTGGCTGACATCGAATCAGTTACCAAGGCCATCGAGCGCTATACCCGAGCCGCACGCGGCGCTGGAGCAGACGCTCAGGAGATGCTCGCCTATGCACAGACTATTGAGCAGGCGCTTACGCAAGAGAAGCCAGCCTCTACCGTTTCTGCAACCACACCAGGCGCAAAGAAGGCGCTGCAAGAGATGCAGCTACTCACCGCTAAGCCGATGCTGGTAGTCGCTAACGTTAGCGAGGATATGCTTGGGGTCACAGGAGAAGAACTCTATACCAAGTATGAGCTCGGCTCGCTAATCCCAACAGCAGAGTGGGTACTGCCCGTGTGCGCCAAGCTTGAGGCAGATTTAATCGCACTACCAGAAGAAGAACAGCTCGACTTTCTTGAAAGTTACGGACTTACAGAATCTGGACTCACGCGACTGGTGCAGCGTGCCTACCACCTGCTTGGACTAGCAACCTTCTTTACTGCAGGTCCGAAAGAAGTTCGTGCCTGGACTATGCACCAGGGCTCTACGGCACCCCAAGCTGCTGGCGTTATTCACACCGACTTTGAGAAGGGATTTATTCGAGCAGAAGTGATCGCAATTAACGACTTTCTCACATTAAAAAGCGAGCTCGCCGCTAAAGAAGCTGGCAAGCTCAAGTCTGAAGGAAAAGAGTACGTGATGCGCGACGGTGACGTCGTACATTTCAGGTTCAACGTGTAGGCACCAACCACAAAAAGCCCCCATGGAGATCTGGGGCTTTTTGCGTAGGCAGGGGGTAAAAGTCGAACCGAAGGTTAGGCAAGAACGCTGGTCTGGAGTACTCCGATGAGTACTGACAGAACAAGCACAAGGCTCATTGAAACTGCTTCAAAAGCAGTAATGTTTTCGTAGTCCACATGCTTAGTTGAAATCAACATGTGTGACTTCATTAGTGGATGGACTTGAGTCTCAGCAGACTCGTTGGTAATGGAAGCAGTAGTATTCATACTGTAATTCCTTTCTATCCGGAATTTATTTTTTATATTTTTTTGTTTTCCGAATTGACACTAGTATACCCAAAACCGGCCAATCTGTCAAGGATATATGACCGGTTTTACAGGGTAAATCGCCTCTCAGAGCTTATTTTCTGCCTAGGCGAGTAGGCGAATTATCACCTACAGTTCGAGGAAGTTGGCAATGGAACTGCCTGCATCTCGCAGTACTGAAGATCGAGAGTTAACAACTACTGAGGCGGCGAGCACGCTCACTGAAATGGCGAGGATCATCAGTATGCGACGAATATCAGAGCGAATCTTGCTGTAATCTGAGAATCCGTCCTTAACTGGAATGCGGGGGGCGGCCGCTTGCTCAGCCAAGCGCTCCCCTAACATGGTGTTCTGAATTGGTGCTACTTTAGCACTCTGCTGTGGTACGGCTCGACGCTGGTGTTTCTGACGGCTCTTTTTGCCCATAGTGGTAGTGATTACAATCTGTATTCCCACTTAATCAACTCTTGTTATATTTCGCAAGATTCGCTAGAGTAGAGCGGTGTTTGCGGGTATAGTACATTGGTAGTACGCCACCTTGCCATGGTGGAGAGACGGGTTCGATTCCCGTTACCCGCTCCAAATAAAGCGTGGAAGGCACACGTTCTGTCAGAACAATATGTACTGCGGCGTGGTAGCCAAGAGGTAAGGCAGGGGTCTGCAAAACCCTTATGCGCGGGTTCGATTCCCGCCCACGCCTCCAAAAAATTCTGTTAACCTGAACCTATGTTGCCGCTTCAAATTGTTACGATTATCATTGCGGTTCTCCTGGCGGTTTCCATTCTGCTTCAGCAGCGTGGTAGCGGTCTAGGTGATGCCTTTGGCGGAGACTCTTCAGTATTCACCAGTCGCCGCGGGGCTGAAAAGGTACTGTACTACCTAACGATTATCTTTGGTGTGAGCTTTGTCGTCTTGGCTCTACTACAGCTAATTCTTGCTCGATCGTAAGGGCGGTATGCCGGGATGGCGGAATTGGTAGACGCACTGCCTTCAGGTGGCAGCGCAGGCAACTGTGTGGAGGTTCGAGCCCTCTTCCCGGCACCATGACTACTCCTTGCAAGAGACTTGGCTAACCAAAGAAAAATCTGTACAGTACGCTGAGTCGACCAGGCCGAAGTAGCTCAGTGGTAGAGCAGGCGCCTGAAGAGCGCCGTGTCGTCAGTTCGATTCTGACCTTCGGCACCATAAAAATTCACTTTCGCATCTGAAGATACTGATTGAGGAAGGGCTCCCGATCGTGCTACGCACGATACGTGCCCCACTCAATCAAGAGCAACTGAAGGCTCTAGTCGTGCTTCGCACGACACGAACCCTCATTCGCTCGCAAAGAAAGCACACTTTCTTTGCTCACTCATTTCGGGCTCTTAGCTCAGTTGGTAGAGCGCTTCGTTTACACCGAAGATGTCAGAGGTTCGAGTCCTCTAGGGCCCACCAAAAAATGCTCATCCCCTCGACACAATCGAGTACGGATGAGCGTTTTTTATTACTTTATTCCTGAAACAGCTGGTTTGAGGAGATTCTCGACCCAGTCGATGAGCGCGCTAGAAATACTGCACTCGGTAGCATCTGCGCAGGCCACTTTTGAGTCGGGCGCACCGCCTGTCATGTAAACGTACTGCACAACCTCTTCATCCGAAGTCATGAGGTTGGCGATTAGGTAGGTGAGTACGCCACCGCCGTCCTGTTTTTCAGCAAAGTAGTACACGCCACGAACCGTGCTGGTTGAGTTCTCGATGTACACCGGAACAGTAGTCTTTCCTAATATCATCACTGGCGGCAGGAAAACTGGAGTAGTTTCGGCAACTTTCTTCTGGATGAAATCAAGTTTGAGTGACGAAACTGAAGCATCGAGAAGCTCAGTGCGACGGTCCCGTTCCTCAAAGCGCGCCATGTTGCTTAGACGAATAGTCGGACCATCTGGGAACCTTACCTCGGTATGATCAAAGACTGTATCAGGCTGACCAGCCTCAAAGCTGATAAGCTGCGTAATCGGAGTGCCCCATGACTCTGCATAGGCAAGAGTAGGCGCATATCCTTCTAGACTAAGACTTTTCCAGGTTTGTGGCACCACACTGACTGTTGGACTTGGACTAGGCTGCGTAGTCGGCTGGGCGCTTGCCGTTGGAGTAGGGGTAGGTTCCACCTCAGAAGGCGCCGGAGCTGGTGTCCAGTACGTAAAGAGGCTGGTCACGAAGAAGAAGATGATCACCATAACCGCCCCGAGTGAGCGTTCGTCTGGCCAGTAGTCTGTGCTTGTGCGACGCATAGGGTCAGTATACACGTTGGTTCATGCGGTGATAGAATACAGCCATGCGCAAACGGGGCTTTACTCTGATCGAACTACTTGTGGTGATTAGCATCATCACGCTTCTTGTTGTAGTCGCAAGCACGTCATACCTTACCGCTCAGCGAAACGCCCGAGACAATGCGCGTAAAACTAGCCTCAACGCCCTGGCAACTTCCCTCGAAGCCTATCGCCTTACGACAA
Source organism: uncultured Candidatus Berkelbacteria bacterium (assembly GCA_937895715.1). Taxonomy (GTDB): domain Bacteria; phylum Patescibacteriota; class UBA1384; order CAILIB01; family CAILIB01; genus CALBLZ01. The sequence continues at coordinate 5,295 of CALBLZ010000292.1, read as the reverse complement.
GTCAGTACCCTGGTATAACCAATCCTTCAGTTGTCGCTAACCTGGTAGGTATACCAACTGGCAGCAGCGATAACTTCTGTATCGCAAACGAAACATACTACTATGCCCCACAGGGGAAGTGTGCCACGGCGCGACCAGCTGGGAACAACCAAATTGCTGAAGGTACTGCCGTGGATGTGCAAAAGAAACATCGGCCGAGTGAGTACGCACCAGAGCCCAACTGGATCCCTGGCATGGGAAAGTTGCTTAATCCAGCCATCGTAGAGCGGCGCTACAACGGAGTGAACGGCGAGGACGCAGCAGCAAGCTTCGATCCAGGAACAGGCAAACCCTACTTTGACGCAATGGCTGCCCCCACGAGCAACAACCGCACCTACTCCTACAAGCGCACATCTGGTGGCTACAATGTCTTTGTGACGCTAGAGAATCTCGATGCATACCCAAACCACGTCTACTCGCTCACCAAGTAGGTCTCGGGCCTTTACCCTCATTGAGCTTATCGTCGTACTGGCGATTCTCCTTCTTCTCGCTTCTGCAGCACTTATTGGAATCAGAAATGGCCAGATTGCTAGGCGCGATAGTCAGCGTCTCGCAGACGTTCTATCGATTGCTCAAGCAGTTGATAAGTACACTGCTGCGAACCGCGGGATTCTCCCTGCTAGCGGTGGGGCAAACGCTTGTATCTCGAGTGCTCTGTTTGGCTCGAAGCTCGATCAGTACCTCCCAAGCTACACAGTTAACGGCACCACAGTAAGTCTTCCGCCCGCTGTACTACCTGCGGTCGGAGCTGGCTGCATAACGTACACCCAGAATACGATCGGCAGCGGAGGAACGAATCTTTCAGACACACTGAGCCTCACGTACTCACTTGATGTGTCGCTTGAGCGACCAATCTCAGAAGAACCTGGGCTGTATATTACTGATGGAACTACCGAGCTAGGCCCTTTCAAGAAGGTGCCCGGAGCGCCCGATCCGTATCGCTACTACTACCCCGGGAGCTACTGCGGCACGACCTGCCCGTAGGGGGAATACGAAAGAGCGCTCGCAGAGCGTTTTTTCGTATTGCTGGGGTGATACTTTTGGGTTATAGTGACCGCAATGTCACCGCAAGAACTCACCCCAAAGCAGCAGCTTACCGAGCTCGTTAAGAAGAGCAAGTCTATCTTGCTCCTAACCCACAACCACCCCGACGGCGACGCGGTTGGTAGCGCTATTGGCATGGGTCTAGGCCTGCGCAAATTGGGCAAGGAGGTGTATGTAGTTGCTCCAGGCAACCCAACTGGCCCATTCGACTTTCTTCCCTCATTTGACCTACTCACGCAAGAATTAAACATTCAGAAGGATTTGCTGGTTGTTCTTGATGAGAGTCAGGCACAGATTGGCAACATCTCACTCAAACGAGTAGCTGAAAACAAGTTGGTAGTAGTCATTACTCCTAAGGGAGGCACGCTCACCGCCAGCAACGTGCGTATTGAGGACGGCTCATACAACATCGACCTAATTATTTGTCTCGACTGCTCTAACCTAGAACGCCTCGCTCACCTCTACGACGAAAACAGCAGTCTGTTCTACGAAGTACCTGTTGTTAACATCGATCACCACGCAGACAACACAAACTTTGGAAAAGTGAATATCGTTGATATTACTGCTTCTTCAACCGCTGAAATTCTTGTCTCAGTGCTGGAAACTATCGGCAAGGAGATCCCCGGCATTATCGATGCAGATATCGCTACCTGCTTGCTTACCGGCATCACCACCGATACAGGCAGCTTCCAAAACCAAAACACCACACCAAAATCTCTCACTATTGCTGCCCAGATGGTTGCGGCAGGCGCCAACCAGCAAGAGATCGTGCGCCGCATCTTCCGCACCCGCAATCTTTCCACACTCCGCCTCTGGGGTCGCGCACTTTCGTACATCAAAGAAGATACTGACCGCAGCTTTGCTTGGTCAGTACTGAGCAAGGCAGATTTTGTTGCTGCACAAGCTAAGCCAGAGGAGGCCAGCGGCGTTATCGACGAGCTATTAAAAACGGCGTCAAACATGGACTTTGTAATGCTCATTTCTGAGCGCGACGGGTCTCTTCGAGCTTCTCTTCGAGCGATTAACCCCAGTCGCGATGTATCAAAGATTGCACAGCTCTTTCCTGGTGGGGGCGGCCATCCCATGGCAGCAGCCTTCTCCCTTCCTGACAAAAGCCTTAAGGATTACGAACACGAAATCATTGCAACCATCCGCACCCACCTAGACGGTGAGGGAAGTGGCCGCATGGCAATGCCCGAGGCGTTCGAACGTACCGAGACAGTACTTGAAACAACATCAGAGGAAGAGGCAATTCCTGTAATCGAGAGCGCTCCTCCGGTTGCACCAGTTCGCAAGCCCCTTTTCCCTCCCAAAAGCCACCCCGAACGTCGCTCAGAACAAGACCGAAAGCGTCCGTATATTCCCCCGCAACCCAATCCACAAGCGCCTAAGCCAGCTGTAGAAGTGCGTGAACACACATCACTCCAAGAAGAAGATCTATCACAGCTGCTTATCACCGACCGAGAAGGTAACGAGGAGGCTTGATTCCCCCCTTATCTTAAGGTATAGTCGACTTTGAACTTAAGCTAATTAGCTACTCGTATGACGAAGGCAAAGAAAGATTTAGTCAAAAAGTACCAAACCCACGAGGGAGACACCGGCTCTACTCAGGTTCAGGCTGCCCTCCTTACCGATCGCATCACTGAACTCACCGACCACCTCAAGCAGCACAAAAAGGATTTCGATTCTCGCTCTGGTCTGCTTAAGCTTGTTGGTCGCCGACGCCGTCTGCTCAACTACCTCTCCTCTACTCAGCCCGATGTCTACGAAACGCTGATTAAGGATTTGGGTCTTCGCAAATAAAAACCACCCCAGGTTCTGCCTGGGGTCTTTTACATCACATTTTATTTATTTTCGCTCCCACCCTGGTTGGGGGTTGTTAACCACAGTATATGTCCATAGAGAAATACGCCTCAGAGCTTGGCAAAGCAGAGCTCAATTTTGAGTTTGGTCGTTTTGCTGAACAAGCTGGCGCCGCCGTTACCTTACAAGCAGGTGAAACCATGTTGATGGCAACCTGTACCGTAGCCAAGCAAGAACGCGAAGGCATCGACTTTTTCCCACTCCTCATCGATTTCGAAGAAAAGATGTACGCAGCCGGTAAGATTTCAGGCTCTCGTTTTATCAAGCGTGAATCACGCCCATCTGAAGAAGCAATTCTTACCGCTCGTCTCATCGACCGCCCACTCCGCCCACTTTTCGATAAAAAGTCGCGCAAGGACGTTCAGATTGTTGTTACCGTTCTCTCAGTAGACGGCGAGAACGACCCTGACATTCTCGGTATTATCGCCGCTTCCGCTGCTGTATGTAAGGCTGGGGCAACTGCCTTCCGCGGGCCAGTAGGCGCTTGCCGTGTTGGTCGGATTAACGGTGAGCTTATCGCCAACCCAACCCGTAGTCAGATGAAAGACTCTGACCTTGATCTCGTGATCGCTGGCACCGCCGAGCGCGTCATGATGGTTGAAGCAGGAGCTAGCGAGGTTCCTGAAAAGATTATTCTGGAGGCCATGAAGCTTGCTCACAAGGAGATGCAGAAGGTTATTGATACTCAGAAAAAGTTCTTCACCAAGTACGAAGCTCCTACAGTTGTGGTAAAAGAGGGCATTCCTGTACTAGATGCCGTTAAGGACTACGCAAGCGACCACATTAAGGCAGCTTTTGCACTTAAAGACCGTGCTGCTCGTTCTGAAAAGCTTGATTCTCTCTTGGTAGAAATCTGCGCCAAGTTTGAAGGCGAGTATAAGCAGGCTGAGATCAAGAACGCTTTCAGCTCACTCACCGAGAAGCACGTGCGTGTTGCAATCCTTGAACACGACGACCGCCCAGATGGCCGCGCCCTCACTGAGGTCCGCCCTATCACGGTAGAGGTTGGCCTAATTCCTCGAGTACACGGCTCTGGTCTGTTTACCCGTGGCCAAACCCAGGCGCTTACTATCGCCACACTCGGCTCTCCTGGAGACGAGCAGACAATCGAGACCATGAGCATGGAAGGCACCAAGCGCTACATGCACCACTACAACTTCCCACCGTTCTCTACAGGTGAAGTTTCTCCGCTTCGCGGTGCTTCACGTCGTGAAATCGGTCACGGAGCACTGGCAGAGCGTGCGCTGCTTCCAGTTCTACCTGGTAAAACTGAGTTCCCTTACACCATTCGCTTGGTGTCAGAAACCCTGTCTTCAAACGGATCCTCCTCAATGGCTGCAACCTGTGGTTCTACCCTCGCCCTCATGGACGCTGGTGTCCCAATCGTTAAGCCAGTAGCCGGTATCGCTATGGGCCTCGTTACCAACGATGACGCCTCAACCTTTAAGGTTCTTACCGACCTGCAGGGGCTCGAGGACTTCGCTGGCGACATGGACTTTAAGATCGCTGGAACCAAGGACGGTATCACTGCAATCCAGATGGACACCAAGATTGAAGGTCTTACCTGGCCAATCATTGAACAGACGCTTACGCAGGCGTACACGGGTCGTCTTGAGATCATGGACAAGATGCTTGCAACGCTTCCTGAGCCACGTGCTGATCTTTCCAAGTACGCACCACGCATTGTGGCCGTTCAGATCGACCCAGAAAAGATTGGTGAGCTAATCGGGCCTGGTGGCAAGAATATCAACGGTATTATTGCAACAGCAGGAGGCAAAGAGGTTACGTCTATCGACATCGAAGAAGACGGCACCGTTCTGATTTCTTCAACAGATTCAGCAATGGCGCACATCGCAATCGAAGCAGTGAAGGCTGTTGGCAAGACTGTCGAAGTAGGCGAGATCTACGAAGGCCCAGTTGTAACGATCATTAAGGATCGCATGGATCCTCGTAAAGAAATCGGTGCAGTTGTTCAAATTCTGCCAAACAAAGAAGGAATGGTGCACATTTCTCAGATCGCTAAGGAACGGATTAACCTGGTGAGCGACTTCCTGAAGGAAGGTGACGTTGTTAAGGTTAAGGTTATCGCAGTAGATTCCGAGAAAGGCCGCATCTCTCTGAGCATCAAGGAACTACTTCCATAAGCACTCGCTTGCAAAACTGCCTCGGGAAACCGAGGCTTTTTTGTTTACTAGAGCTGTTTTCTAATTGACATTTTGGTGGATTTATGGTTAAATGTGGCCACATCCGGATTGCCGGAGGTTACAGTCATGCCTTACAACGAAGAGATCACGTTTCTTGTTTCCCTGGGCCTCCCGCACTTGATCGGGGCCCTCATTTTCATCATCG
>CALBLZ010000291.1 GCA_937895715.1 uncultured Candidatus Berkelbacteria bacterium | reverse complement strand
TACGTGGCGCAAAGCAGCCGGTGGGCGCAGGATGGCGTCGGTCGGCAGCCGGCCAAGAAGAGACAGTGAAAAAGTCAACCGAAAGGAGCCATTGAACCGATCTCGGCGTATGCTATCGAGCTGACTAGTGAGGTGCAGCTTCACGCGCTTTTTACTGTATAGAATCACACACGAGCGGCGGAAGGCATGCTGGAATGAAGCTTTCAGCGTGGTAGCCGACGACGAGTTTAGGCCCACCCCCAGAGGAATCAGGGAGAGGTTCGTCGGGCGTTAGTTAACGACCACAACCAGCGTATCGGCGATGTTGCTGTAACCTTGCCGCTAAGGCAGCCTTGCTCTGTATGGTCCTCAACGCTAGCCGACGTGTCAGCGTTCTTCGTACTGTAAACAATCAGCACGCATACACTGGAAACCAGTGTCGGAAAAAAGGCTTCCCTTGTGATAAGCGATGCCCGTGTCATGGGGTAATATGGACTACCAACTCACCGAAAATCAAATTTGGGTGGGGGCTCTACTTTTTATTGTCTATCAACCAATGGTAGCCAACAAGACGGGGAGATACCCTTTAGCCCAAATCATAAGCGGATTCCCAGAAAACGAGCGAGCTGAGGTAAAGCATGGGATTGACGCCCTCATAGAAATGAACGTCTTCGCGATGAGTGGAAAAGACATTTGCATCACCACGATGAGTGAATCTTTGTTCGAGGCGCTTAATCACATAAATGGTAAGCCCGCCGATGCTGTTGAGGATATGCTAAAAAAGCATCCTGCTTTTTCTTCACTTTTGGCTAGGATCAACGCCGATGATCGCTTAGCTCCACCGTCTGATGTTGGTGACACTGCTCCGCGCAGCGATGATCATATAAAAACTGCACTCCCCACCCCGGCCAAACCAGCTCGAATGAAAGATAAGGCATTTCCGGTAATTATATTCATACTTATTTTGGTTGGCTTGATGTTGCTAGGTGTAGCTCTTTACGAGCTTGGCTCTGTATAGCATCAGCAGACGTAGGGTGCAAAGGCTGCTGGAAGAAGGCCTTCAGTGTGGTAGCCGCTGCCGCATTAGGAAGCTGGCACCGGAGCTGTGGCGCAAAAATAGTTTGTTTCCACGGAAGTTTACACCATGCCTATGATCCCAGTTCATGTTGATAGTTACACGCTTGCTATTACCTCCGTAATTTCGGGAATTATCACATTCGGTTTCTGCACTGTGATGGCGTTGAAGCCGGTTGTTTCACTCGCAATCGCAGTCTGTGTGACTTTATAGCTTCGGCGTCGTCCCAATCGGGTTATTGGCCGTAGTCGGACTTGCTATGGTTGTCGCGGTTTTCAAGAAGCTTTTTGGTGGCGGTAGCTCGCAGGGGTAGATCGCTAATGTTCGACCAACAGATATTTGATGCCGAAGGCGATGGAAGCCAAGACGTTAACACCCTATTTTCTCTATCAGGGGAGTTCTTAGCGGCTGCCCAGGTGTTACTGGCAGCGCCACGCGGTCGCGTAGGTTACTCGTCAGCAACTTACTATCTGCTTGGTCACTCGGCAGAGCTTATGCTCAAGGCGTTCTTATGCAAGCACGGGCAAACAATCAACGACCTGAGAAAGTTGAACCACGACCTAAGGAAGCTGGCAGCTCGCGCAAGAGATGCGGGTTTGCCGGAAAGAGTGCCGCTAGACCAAATCCTTCGTCTTGCGGCTGCATACAAGGAAAAATCCTTCGAGTACCGAAGGAACAAAAACCAAACTTTTCCGAGTCTTGATCTCTTAACTGAAGAAGTCGATAGTTTGCAGGTCGCTGTTTTTGACCAATTGTTGCGGGAATGTGACCCCTAACGAATAAGGTTAGATCGTGCGCAGCCGCGATCTGAACCGTTTGTTCGACGCGGGCCACCTAGAAAATAGGTAGTTGAAAAACTCTCAGGTTCGCAGATTAAGCTTCGGAGGGCCGCTTTTCCGGGCTCCGTGCGTCGCCTTTTGGTCGTGAAGAGACCGCCTGATTCCATTTGTCATCAGTTAGCACTCGGCCAAGAGGAGACGGTGGCAAAATCTGTCGAAAGCAGTCATTGAGGCGGCCTGAGTGTATGCTATCGAGGTAGTCTTGGAGGTTAGCTAGCGGTCGCTCCAGGAACTTTCGGGGCGACAGATAGACGCTATTCGTTATCCACATAACTAGTTTAAAAGGAGGTATCACATGCTACAGTTACCAGATGATCATAGAGGCCATACCATTTTTGCACACGCATCTGGCCCCACAGTCGGCCCATGGGTTGCATCCTATTCCGCTTGGCAAATAGAACCCAATAACTCTTATCGCGCCGTTGTGCAAGGCACAGTGTCGGGAATCTTCCCATCTACCGAAGACGCTCGTGCAGCCGCTACTATTGAAGCAAAAAGCCGCCTTGACGCACTGCTTGACTCAAA
>CALBLZ010000290.1:2500-4293 GCA_937895715.1 uncultured Candidatus Berkelbacteria bacterium | reverse complement strand
ACCTTAGGACCGTTATAGTTACGGCCGCCGTTTACCGGGGCTTCGATTCAAAGCGTTGGATTGCTCCTAACCTCTCCTCTTAACCTTCCGGCACCGGGCAGGTGTCACTCCCTATACGTCCACTTTACGTGTTAGCAGAGAGATGTGTTTTTGCTAAACAGTCGCTTGGGCCGTTTCTCTGCGACCATCCGAAGATGGCACCCCTTCTCCCGAAGTTACGGGGTTAATTTGCCGAGTTCCTTAACCACGGCTCACTCGCGCGCCTTAGTATACTCTACCCATCTACCTGTGTCGGTTTGCGGTACGGTCACCGAAGAAATACACACAGCTTTTCTCGGCAGTATGCTTGATTCCATATAATAGCCATTAACTCTATGGAACTACGCTCCTGCGTCCCTGTGTTTAACTCTTTTGGTGGGGCAGGAATATTGTAAATTTGCCTGCTTCCCATCAACTACGCCTTTCGGCCTCGCCTTAGGGGCCGCCTAACCCTGAGTCGACGAACGGAGCTCAGGAAACCTTAGACTTTCGGCGCGGAAGATTCTCACTTCCGTTCTCGCTACTAATGCCAACATTTGCTCTTCCATGCGCTCCACCATGCCTCACAGCACAGCTTCTCCGCCCATGGAATGCTCCCCTACCACTTATTACTAAGTCCGCGATTTCGGTGGTATGCTTGAAGTCCCGAGTATTATCGGCGCACAGTCGCTCGACTAGTGAGCTATTACGCACTCTTTCAATGAATGGCTGCTTCTAAGCCAACATCCTAGCTGTCTATGCAACTGCACATCCTTTATCTGTTAGCATACACTTGGGGACCTTAATCGGCGGTCTGGGTTCTTTCCCTCTCGGCAATGAAGCTTATCCCTCACTGCCTCACTCCCGCACTTACTGTATCCGGTATTTGAAGTTTATCTGGGTTCGGTACCGTTGTGACAGCCCTAGCCCAATCAGAGCCCTACCTCCGGTACATATATGCGAGGCTGTTCCTAAAAACATTTCGGGGAGTACGAGCTATCACCGAGTTTGATTGGCCTTTCACCCCTATCCACAGTTCATCCGAGCAGTTTTCAACCCGCACCAGTTCGGACCTCCATGTGGTGTTACCCACACTTCATCCTGACCATGGATAGATCACACGGTTTCGCGTCTACCGCCACACACTTGACGCCCTTTTCAGACTTGCTTTCGCTCCGGGTGCGGTCATCTATGACCTTACCCTTGCATGTGACGAGTAACTCGTTGGCTCATTAAGCAAAAGGCACGCCGTCACGCTTGCGCGCTCCGACCGTTTGTAAGCATACGGTTTCAGATTCTTTTCACTCCCTTCTGAAGGGTTCTTTTCACCTTTCCCTCACGGTACTGGTTCACTATCGGTCACAGAGGAGTATTTAGCCTTACCGGATGGTTCCGGCAGATTCCCGCAGAATTTCACGTGCTCCGCGGTACTCAGGAACAACCTAGTGCTGCTTGAGATTTCGTCTACGGGACTCTCACCCTCTTTGGTCGGCTTTCCCACGCCGTTCCACTATCTCGTACAGTCACATATCGGTGTCCTACTACCCCCACATTCTTCGAATATGGGTTTGGGCTTTTCCCTTTTCGCTCGCCACTACTCAGGGAATCACTATTGTTTTCTTTTCCTCAAGGTACTGAGATGTTTCACTTCCCTTGGTTTGCTCCCTTTCGGGTAACAGGGCATGACCCCTGTTGGGTTTCCCCATTCGGACATCCTCGGGTCATAGCTTGCTTCCAGCTCGCCGAGGCATTTCGTCGGTAGCCACGTCCTTCTT
>CALBLZ010000289.1 GCA_937895715.1 uncultured Candidatus Berkelbacteria bacterium | reverse complement strand
CGGAGCTTGCTACTAGCTTTAAGCCGGGCAACGGCTCGCTGACAATTACCGTAAAACAGAAAGATATTACCGTCACCTCTACTATTGAGGTGAGTATTAAGGCGCAGCTTGGCGGAAAACTTATCTTTGATACGATTGAGAGTCCAAAAAAGACGAATGAAAACTTCCAGATCACCATTACCGCAAAGGACTACAGCGATAACATTCTTGCCGACTTTACTGGCTCTGCCCTGCTCTCCGATTCAACCCTCTCGATTACCCCAACCACCACTACCGCCTTTACCTCGGGTATCTGGCGCGGTGAAGTGCGCGTGCTCTACGCCTATGCTGACGAAATCATTACTGCTGTAGGAAGCAACGGCCTCTCGGGTTCAAGTAATCCTTTCGTCGTTGAAGGAGAAAACAGCGGGCTCTTGCGTACAGCTGGCGTTGCCCTTAGTAACATCATTAGTAAATTCACCGGTGAAGGTGGCGGTGGAGCAGCTGGAAAGAACAAGACCGAATCTGATCTCATTCGCACACTTGGAGCTGGACTAGCCGCAGGCATGGGACTCCTCGGAGCTGCAATCGGAATCGGCATGTTTGTTGGACGTGGACTTGAGGCAATCGGGCGCAATCCAATGGCTAAAGCCAAGGTTCAGATCAATATGTACCTGTCGCTCATTGGCGGCCTCGGTGTTGCAGTTTTGGCAATTTTAGCGGCCATGGTAATCTTAGCTTAGATCAATAACAGAGGGGCAATGCGTCAAGAAGTTCTTATTTTTGCAGGAATCGCGAGCCTCGCCGGCACCTTCTTTTTAGTAGCCGTAATTGAGCTGATTTTTACGATAAAGCGCCGCAAGGTACGCGAACAAATCGAGGACAAAGTTCGTGAGATTAAGCGTCAGGCTAATGAGTCTGTTAATTCTACCGTTCTTGAGTCTGAGAAGCAGATTGAAACAGTTGAAGAACAAAAAAAGGCGCTCGGCGTTCAAACCGAGTCCGAAAAAGAAGCAATCGAAGCTCAGTTCAAAACTGAAATGGAGAAGCTTGAGAAAGAGAAGGAGCATGAGCTTGAACTCGCCAAAGCTCGTGTGCACAGGTATGAGCAGGAGGCAAAGCTCAAGGCTGAAGAGTACTTAGAATCACGTAAGGAAGAGGTAGAGAAAGAGTTAATGAGCTTAGTGATGTCTGTAACCAAGAAAGTGCTGAGCAACGATATGGACTACACCCTCCAGAAAGACGTAGTAATGAAAGCGCTCCAAGACGCCAAGATCGAAAAAGCTGTCAAATGAGCCCAAAGGCCAAGGCAGCAGCAATCGCCGCCCCTGATCACGGAGGCACCAAGGCAGAGCCGTACCAGCTGGTAACGGCTATGCTTGGTAAGCTCTACAGGGCTGAGCAACTCGACGCCCTGCATCTTTCGATAATCAACCTGCTCGATATGGTAATGGATGAAGAGCTTAGCTTGGTACTCGAGCAGAAGAACAAGTCTGAGGCAGAGAAACTCTCCTTCCTTCAAAAAGTAGTTGATAGCGTTCACTCGCCCGAGCTACACGGCGTACTAGAAGATGCTATTCACCGAAAAGATCTCGCATTCTTTGATGAGAAGGAGCTTGGTGACTTACTGCGCTTCCTACAAAAAGAAGCGCAGCAGTTTACTATTGTGCGACTCACCCTTGCCCTCCACTTCAAGGAACACGATATTTGGGAGTTTGCTGCCCTGCTTTCTAAAAAGATAAACAAACCAGTAGTAATCAGCGTGAAAGTAGAGAAAGACCTGATAGGCGGCGCAATCATTCAGTTTGGCAGCTACCTTTCAGACTTTAGCATCCGAAGCCAAATCGAGATCTTTCAGGAAAACTGGCACAAAGCCGTGGTAGATGCATAGTATGCCCAAGAACACGTCCCCAACTACTCAAATTACCGACCAGCTCAAGAACACCCTTCCTGAGCACTCTTCGAAACCAATCATCCAGGAAATTGGTGAAGTGGTGTACATCGGTGATGGGGTGCTGCGTATTAAAGGTCTTCCCACCGTTCGCATTGAAGATCTTGTAGAAGTAGACACGGGCGATACCATCGTTCCAGCGCTCGTGCTCGGAATTAACGAGAAAGAGATTGAGGCGGTGGTAATGGCCGATTACACCAAGATTCGTCAGGGCAACGTCGTGCGCTCAACGGGTCAGGTGCTGGTAATCCCCGCCGGAGAAGCCCTCCTTGGCCGCGTCGTAGACCCACTTGGCAATCCTGTAGATGGCCTCGGGCCGATTCACTCACATACGGTAATGCCAGTAGAAGCACTCGCACCAGGTGTGGCCAAGCGCGCGCCGGTAGATGAGCAGTTTGAAAGCGGTGTACTGGTAGTAGACACCATTATCCCCCTTGGTCGCGGCCAACGCGAGTTGGTAATTGGCGACCGCAAATCTGGTAAAACAAAGCTCGTAGAAAACTTTATTACCAATCAAAAAGGTAAAGATATTTACTGTTTTTACGTAGCTATCGGTGCCCAGCGCGCAAAAATCCGTGGACTCGAAGAGCGTCTACGTAAAGCTGGTGCCATGGACTACACCACCATCGTACTCGCGGGTTCAGATGATCCGCCTTCCCTCAACTTTATTGCGCCGTATGCCGGCACCGCCCTGGCTGAGTACTTTGTGTACCAGGGTAAGAATGCGATTATCTTCTACGACGACCTTTCCAAGCAGGCAAAGTCCTACCGCCAGATGTCCCTGCTGCTCAAGCGTTCCCCTGGTCGTGATGCCTACCCGGGAGACATTTTCTACCTACACTCCCACCTTTTGGAGCGATCAGCTAAGTTTCATGAAAAGCTAAACGGCGGCTCGCTCACCGGCTTCCCAATGGCGGAAACCCAGAACGGCGACCTTTCGGAGTACATCTGCACCAACTTGATGTCGATTACTGACGGCCACATTTACCTCGACGTAAACATGATGCATGAAGGTATCCTGCCAGCTGTAAACTCAGGCGCCTCGGTATCGCGTATTGGAGGTGGCGTGCAGCCGACAATCCTACGAAAGCTTGGTGAACTCGCAAGTGCCCAAATGGCTCGGTATAACGAAGTGAAATCATTTGAGACACTCAACACTGAAATTACTGAAGAGACAGAACGAGAAATTAAACGAGGAAAGCGCATCTTGATCCTCTTTGGACAGGATTCCCGCCTGACTCTGGACAACCCAGAGAAGACCCTGCTCATGCACCTGGTAACTTCCGGCAAGATGGACAATGTTGAGGTTGCTGATGTAGCGATTATTCGTGACGAAATTATCCCTTTCTACCGCAAAGGCAATTACCAAGAATACAAAGAGCGCTCGGTTACCGAAAAAGACCTTGGGGAAGTTGATAAGCTCATCGTACGGATCATTACAGATTACCTAGCAGTCAGCGCCGCACCAACCGCACGCCTGATGATAGAAGAAGACAAACCAGAACCAAACGCCGCGCCAATTGTGCCCGACCCAAACCAACAGAAAGAAGGCAGCAAAGAACCTGAGAAAGACTCTTCTGTTGGCGAGGCGGCCGTTGCCGCCACCGTTCAGAGCCAAACTGCTCAAAAAATTGACCCAGAGAAAGTTGAGCCAGAAGCTGAAAAGAAGTAGTTATGCCTACCCTCAACGAAGTTAAGGAACAAATTGGTGTCGTTCGCTCGGTTGGAGACTTTACAAATGCTCTCCAGCAGATTGCTACGCTGCGTATGATGAAGCTGCGCAATAAAGTGCTCACGAGTCGACCCTTCGTTGAGGCTGCTAATGAAATGCTCGGCGAGCTCGTTTCGTTGCGCAACCAAATGGCTGCCAAAGAAATGATGGAATCAGAAAGAAGGGCTAAGAACGCCAAACCTGTCGAGCACCCCGGAAAACGTGCAGTTGTGGTAATTTCCTCAAATCAGGGACTCTCAGGACGCTACAACGTAGAAATCTACAGCAAAATCGAAAAGATTCTTGAGGCAGAAAAAGAGTCTGACTTCTTTATAATCGGCAAGAAAGGCCAGGAGTACTTTGCCAACGGACACTTTAAAGTAAAGAACTACCCGTACGAAGTAGTAGACAACTTTACTATCGAAGACCTCCGGCGGTTAATCACCCTGTTCGATTACTATGCCCAGGTGACACTTGTCTACTCACGCTTCATTAACACAGCAACTCGTGAAGTAGTGGCAATGTCGATTATTAACCCTGTTCCCGACGAACCACAGGATAAAACCAAGTTAGAAGGAAAGTACATTTTTGAACCCACAGTTGACGACCTGATTACCGGTATCAGCAAGAAGCTTCGTGCTGCCCTGTTCCAACAGCAAATCTTTGATGCTCGCCTGGCCCAG
>CALBLZ010000288.1 GCA_937895715.1 uncultured Candidatus Berkelbacteria bacterium | reverse complement strand
AATCAAACTCGGTGATAGCTCGTACTCCCCGAAATGTTTTTAGGAACAGCCTCGTGTTTACTGTCTCGGAGGTAGGGCTCTGATTGGGCTAGGGCTGTCACAACGGTACCGACCCCAGATAAACCGCAAATGCCGATGACAGGATTGCACGGGAGTGAGGCTGCGAGGGATAAGCTTCGTAGCCGAGAGGGAAACAACCCAGACCACCAGCTAAGGCCCCCAAGTGGGTGCTAACAGGCAAAGGATGTGCAGTTGCATAGACAGCCAGGATGTTGGCTTAGAAGCAGCCATTCATTCAAAGAGTGCGTAATAGCTCACTGGTCGAGCGACTGTGCGCCGACAATAATCGGGACTAAGCATCCCGCCGAAGCTGTGGACTCCGTAAGGAGTGGTAGGGGAGCATTCCGCCTGCAGAGAAGGTGTCACGCGAGTGATGCTGGAGCGCGCGGAAGAGCATATGTAGGCATGAGTAGCGACAACGGGGGTGAGAATCCCCCGCGCCGAAAGTCCAAGGTTTCCTGAGCTCCGTTCGTCGACTCAGGGTTAGGCGGCCCCTAAGGCGAGGCCGAAAGGCGTAGTTGATGGGAAGCAGGCAACACAATATTCCTGCCCCGCCATGGCAATAAAAGTGACGCAGATGTAAGCCGATCGTGGTTAATGGCTATCCACGCACCGGTGAAGTCTGCCGAGAAAAGCGAGCCATGGCGACCGTACCGCAAACCGACACAGGTGGACGGGTAGAAGATACTAAGGCGCGCGAGTGAGCCGTGGTTAAGGAACTCGGCAAATTGACCCCGTAACTTCGGGAGAAGGGGTGCCGCAGCAATGCGGCCGCAGAGAAATGGCCCAAGCGACTGTTTACCACAAACACATCACTCTGCTAACACGTCAAGTGGACGTATAGGGTGTGACACCTGCCCGGTGCCGGAAGGTTAAGAGGAGAGGTCAGCCGCAAGGTGAAGCTTTGAATCGAAGCCCCGGTAAACGGCGGCCGTAACTATAACGGTCCTAA
>CALBLZ010000287.1 GCA_937895715.1 uncultured Candidatus Berkelbacteria bacterium | reverse complement strand
CTATGTGCTTTCGAGTTTCAACAACACTCAGGTGACCATGACTGATAGCACCGGCGGTGTTCTTGCTTGGTCTAGCGCCGGATCATGTGGCTTTAAGGGAGCTCGCAAGTCTACTCCGTACGCCGCAACCCAGATCACCAACAATGTTCTCGAAAAGATTCGTCCAATGGGAATTACCCACGTCGAAATTCGTGTGTCTGGCGTTGGTCCTGGCCGAGATGCTGCACTTCGCGCCTTCGCAACGAGCGGTTTAACCGTTCACACCGTTCGCGATATTACCCCACTTCCTCACAATGGCTGTCGTCCGCGTAAAGCGCGTCGCGTTTAATCCTTCCTACCTATGGCACGCTATACTGGTCCAAAAATTAAGATTTCTCGCCGCCTTGGCGTAAAGCTCGGTCTCCGTACCAACGAGTCAGCTTTTGATCGCCGTCCTTTTAAGCCAGGTCAGCACGGTCCAAACGGCCGCCGCTCTCGTCCTAGCGAGTATGGTCTGCAGCTCATGGAGAAGCAGAAGGCAAAGTACATGTACGGTATTCTTGAGCGCCAGTTCCGTAAGTACTACGAAAAGGCTGCTAAATCAAACAATATCGGTCTGCAGCTTATGCAGCTCCTCGAGACTCGTCTCGATACGGTTGTGTACCGCGCGGGGTACGCCCTTACACAAAATCAAGCTCGTCAGTTTGTTACCCACGGTCACGTGATGGTAAACGGCAAAAAGGCTTCGATCCCATCGTTCCAAGTTCTCCCAGGCATGAAAATCACTGTAGACGACAAGCTCATTAAGCTTATCGACGAGCAGCGTGGCCAAAGCGCCATTCTTCCTACCTGGATCAAGACTGGAAACAAGAGCGCAGAGGTACTCGACCTACCAACCCGCGACCAAATCTCCCCATTAATCAATGAGCAGCTTATCGTTGAGTACTACTCTCGTTAGTAGTACCACATATTTAAAGGAGAGCTTCCCCCTATGGAACATATCATCCTCCCTGTAACCCACACTGACCAAGAAACTGATTCAGTCGGCACGTTCCGTATTGAACCACTGTTTCCTGGCTACGCTTCAACACTTGGTAACGCCCTGCGTCGCGTTCTGCTGTCATCTCTCGAAGGTGCCGCTGTTGATTACGTTCAGATCGAGGGTGTAGATCACGAGTTTTCAAACGTTCCACACGTTAAAGAGGACGTAGTACAGATCATCCTCAACCTAAAGATGCTCAACTTTAAGCTAAACGCCGACTCCGCTGAGCTTCACCTCGAGGCCAAGGGTGCTGGTGTTGTAACCGCTAAAGCGTTCAGCAACAACTCTGACTGTCAGGTAGT
>CALBLZ010000286.1 GCA_937895715.1 uncultured Candidatus Berkelbacteria bacterium | reverse complement strand
CAGCACACCTAAAGGTTATCAAAGTGTTGCGAGGTTTGTAAATGAGTTAACAGGCGGCAGTGCTGTAGAGTCAGGGGCGATTGACCTTCGCCCAGGAGACTACCAAGTGCTGGCGAAGTTCTTAACGGGAAGCTTAGGAAGGTTTCTCTCGGACGCAACCTTTGGGTTAAAGGAAAACCTAGAAGAGGGAATTGAGGGGCCAAAGGAAATACCTGTTGTTAAAGAATTCTTCTCAGAACCTTACAACCCCATGCGGTCACAGACTTATCACACGAACATTGCCAGTGTGTATGGGGCACATAAGTTAGAAAAGATGTACAGAGAGGGATCGGAAAGGGATTTGGTTAAGCTACACGAAGTACGCAAGGAACGAAATAAAGACCTAAGAATGTATAACCAAGCACAAGATGTGGAAAGGCAAATTAAAAGCCTACGGGTAAGGATACGAGCTGCCGAAAGCAGAAACGACTCCGCCCGCGTTAAAGCTCTTCGCGGGCGGATTGAAGAAATACAGGAGAAGTTTAATAATGCGTACAAGCGGGTGAGCTAAATACGTAAAAACTATCTCCATCCAACATTACATAGGTAACAAGCTTACCAGCCTCTACCGCAATACTTATTTCGTACTGAGTACCTTTACTCTGCCACCACCCTGGCTCTATCATTACCCATAACTCATTACACCTTAAAATCATTTGCTTGTTATGGGTTTTCCAAAACTCGCTGTCTGTGGGTAGCTTGTGAGTATGGGCTAATTGGTGGTTGTGAAGGATAGGGGAGAACACAAACAATCCTTTGTTCATTAGGGCGGCGGCATACGCCATGTGCCTAACAAAAGCTTTCTTGGGGTTGAATGAATACGGTCCAGCCAAGTATATTAATTTATCAGTGGTTGTCATATTCTTTAACCTTTTTAGTTGCGATTAATAATTCCAGCGCAGCCAAGCAATTCCAGGCTGCTTGTGCCAAGTGGGGCAAATTAGAATCTATGTCAAGATACTCTTGCGACAGCAAATGTCGATAGGCTGCACTGCGGTATCTGGTTACTCCGTTCGGTACGCTCTTCCATCCATTATCAGTGTATTTCTGCGCCCCGAAAGTTCCAACCTTTGCAACCTCTAATAACGCATTAGCAAACCCACCGAAAACTAAATCACAGTTGGGCTTGTTAAGGTCAAGCTTGGCACCAGGAGTGTGTGGATTGAGGCCGTTTGGGTCGAGTTCAGCTTGTTTATAGTAACTGTGCATTATTATTTAACTCCTTTATTTCCGGTTACTTCAGTATCACCATTATACTGTCCTCGGACTGCGTAGGATGCTTCGTCAGGGACAGGCTCACCTTTAAAGAAAACAACCTGCCCGATTTTCATCCCAGGCTCTAACACAAGTGTATGGTAGCGGGTGTTGTTTCGTAATTCAATAGTTAAGACCGAGCCATGCCAGCCTGGATCCGCCCAAACGGCTAACGCCTGATCCAAACCCGCCCGCGCTACTGAGGACTTAAGCCGGAACTCAGCGGCAATGTTGTTGGGGAGATTAAATATCTCTACAGTTTGTGCTAAAACAAACTCCCCCGGTGCAAGGTAGAACGGGTAACTCCAAGGGAGAATTTCTTTACTCATTACCAGTTGTTCTTTCCCCTTTAGGCAAACATAGTAAGACGGTCGGAAGGTAACTGACTCCGGTGGGGTTTCGCGTAAAAATGTTTTACCTAGCCTTACGTCTATGGAAGCTCCGTTAATTTGGGAGTCGTCTATTTTATTGTAAGGGTGTTCGTTATTGGCAGACACAGTTAATAGTCTGTTTGCAACTAACAACTGTAACTCTGTGTGTGTAATTAAACTCATTTGCTTAACTCCGTAGAATGGACGTGGTAAATGGGGATACTGCCTTTATATTCTGCAAAGGTAATATCCCCGGCGGCTATCATAGACCTGATGATCTGGCCTACTTCATAAGGGCGATGAGTACGGCGAAGCTTACGTTCTAATTCGGCATGGGTGATGGTAGAGTGTGCTACAGTCTTGTCATGCAAAACTTGCTCGACTGTGTGAGAAAATCCTTGGTCAGTTACAAGGCCGTCGAATAGAGCTGGCGCGTCTTTTTCAGACAACAATAAATAATCTAAAGCTTGCTCAAAATGCCGCTCCTCTAAAACAAGTTCATTTGATTCAGCAGCAGCGCAACATAACGCAATCTTACCTAAATGCAATGAACGTCGAACATTATAATCCTCAAAGCGAGAGTGTGTAATTGCACCTGGGTTTTCCATATGAAACCAGTTTAGTTTTTCTTTAAAAGTTTTATTAGGTTTATATTCTCCTGTTATGAATGAAATTGCTCGAAGATCTGAAGCAATTTTATCAAATAGCGTAAGGTCAGTAGTTGCCCCATCGAACATAGGTTTTTTAACAGTTTCGTTAGCATTACATATAAGCAAACGAGCTGTTAGTCCCATCATATATGCCTCAATCGGTACAATCCGCGCAAACACAGCGGGCTGAGTTCCGATAATCATAGCTAAATGTGGATTCTCTATTGAGATAGTAGATGAAGTTCCTCGTCCTCGAATACGCTCACTGAATGAGTTTTTACAACCAAATAAATCATTAATGATTGAAACCATTTGAGTGTTATATTCAGGCATGAAGGCTCCGAATTCACCATTAGCAATGAATAAGGAATGATAGTGTACAGTTTCTGTTTTTCCATTATTCTTAAAAGAAAAAGTTAATCGTGCATTTTCATCAGCCAATGCATCAATGAGACCCTTCGTTGAAAGTGACTCAGGCCCGATATTAATTCCTCGCTGCTGTTCCATACCCACCATCATTGCGGCTAAAATAGCACGGATTTGGTTTATAACTAAGTCTTTACCAGAGCCCGGCGGGCCGCATAGAATGATGTATAGGTTTGGAAATAATGCTGGCATTACAGGGTTAGTTTTAAACCAAACTTTTCGGGTGAGTACAGCTGAGACTAAGGAAAGGCCTCCCATTGTTTTGAATATAGGGCTAGCATGAAGAGGCTTGACAAATTCATCCCAAGCCGTAAGGACGTTAGTTTGAGAACGTGGAAGTTTTGTGGTAGACACATCTTATTTTCCATGCCGGGAGGTAAAGCCTAATTCGGGGTGAGCTGCAAGCCATGCTTCGCGAGCAAGATGTGCATTAAGAGCAGTAGCATACATTCCTATATGTTGTTTTTTCCAATTTATCACAATATAAGATTCATAATTACCTCGTCGTTTATCATAATATACTCCTGGATACCCAGATGTATTATTACGCTTCATTTTCATATTACGATGATTTATACGATTAGATACGACTCGAAGATTATCAGGTCTATCATTTAGTATATTACCGTCTATATGATCTATTTCTGTTTTAGATGGCGGTAAACTTCCAGTAAACCATAAGCAAGTTAAATGGCTATGCATAAATCCATATCCTTTAATAGATACTCGTACATAACCATAGGCATTAACGCAACCCATCGGGCCAAGTTTGTGTGCCCCTTGCGTAAGTTTAGTTCTAATAAATC
>CALBLZ010000285.1 GCA_937895715.1 uncultured Candidatus Berkelbacteria bacterium | reverse complement strand
CCGCCTTTTCAAGCTCTGCCTTAATAGTTGCAGCCCGCTCGCCAGAGCTAATGGTAAGCTGCTCTATTTTTTCTGTATCGTACTCAATCAGTTTTCCTTCGAATTCGTTGGCCTTATGGGAGAGATTGGCAATAACTGACCAGTATTCAACGGGATTAAAGGCGTTGCGCTCGGCCTCACGGTCGACGATTAACTTGAGGGCAACGGATTGCACACGACCAGCGGAGAGTCCTTTGTACACCTTTTTCCAGAGTACCGGGGAAAGCGTGTACCCAACCAGGCGATCGAGCACACGCCGTGCCTGCTGCGCATCAACGAGTGCTACGTTAATGTCGCGAGGGTGAGCGATGGCCTCGGTAACCGCAGTTTTAGTAATTTCGTCGAAGGTAATACGGAAAACCTTTACGCCTGCGTTCTTCTCTAGGTCCAGAGCTTGCGCGAGGTGCCAGGAAATTGCTTCTCCCTCGCGATCCAAGTCTGTTGCCAGATAGACCGTTTCCTTGCCCTTGAGAGCTTCTTTAAGCTTTTTAATAGTTGCACGTGCCTTTATGGGGATAACGTACTGCGGGCTAAATGCCGCATCTACATCTACTCCTAGCTTTGAGGAAGGGAGATCACGAACATGCCCCATGCTTGCGATAACTACAAAGTCTGGGCCAAGGTATTTACTGATTGTGCCCGCTTTGGCGGGAGACTCCACAATTACGAGATTGCGTGCCACTGCTGCTGCCTTTGGCATATATATCCTTCTATTTCTAATAGTGAGAGGGCATTCTGTACTGATGTGAGAGGCAAGCCAGTGTGGCGCAGCATTTCATCAACACGTTGTACTCCATTCGAGATCGTAGCATACAGAGTAGCCATTGTACCTGTCAAGGCAGGCTTTAGATTATCTACAATCTGGAGTGGTAAGGTTTGCTGATAGAGCTGAATTATATCCTCCACGCATCTGATCGGTTTTGCACCATCCTGAATAAGTGTAATACACCCATGCGAACTTTCCCGCATTATGTCACCTGGCACAGCTGCAACATCACGGTTCATTTGCACTGCAGCCCGGGCAGTAATGAGGCTCCCTGAGTCGGCGGCGGCTTCAATTACCAGAGTAACTAAGCTCAGCGCGGCGATAATGCGGTTACGCTCCGGAAAGTGATGTTTGCGGGCGGTAACAGTAGGTTCGTAGGCACTTACCAGTGCTCCCTTTTGTATAATTTCTTCTGCAAGCCGCCGGTTACTGGCGGGGTACACCTGGTGTAAGCCAGAACCAAGCACCGCAACGCACCTACCACCAGATTCGAGCGCTACCCGCTGAGCGTAGGCATCTACACCAAGAGCTAACCCTGAAACAACGGTGAGGCCGGCACGCACTAACCCTGGTACCAAGTGTTCAATTACCCCCTGGCCATAGCCGGTGATTTTACGGGTTCCAACAATGCTAATGCAGGGCGTATCTAGTGCTGCTACAGACCCTTCTACCCAGAGTTTGGCATAGCCAGTAGCGGCTTGCGTAAGGAGAATCGGGTACTGAGACGCTGTAATTACCTGCATTGCTGCAGAATAGCGCCTCCACACCGCAGTGACTACTTAGTCCAGCTTTTCGCCACGCTGGAATAACTTGATTCCTAGGTGCTTAGCCTGGCGACCAATTTCTTCTTGTAGGAGTTGGCCATAGAGCAACAGACCAATCGCCTCCATATTGCCGTGCTGCTCGTTTCCGAGCACATTTCCTCCACCTCTAATTTCTAGATCACGCACTGCAATACTCCAACCGCTACCAAGTTGATCTGCCTCTTGAAGAGCGCTCAGACGTGCTTTTGCATTCTTACTCAGAGAAATCCCTGATAGCTCGTTCCCCTGTTCGTCTAGAATAGCGTACGGCTCATGGAGAACACCGCCGAGCATAAAGTAGGCGTAGGCCTGGGTTGCGCGTCGCCCAACGCGCCCACGTAGCTGGTAGAGATCAGATAGGCCGAAGCGTTCGCTATGCAGCACTACCAGCGTGTTTGCCAGCGGACTATCAAGCCCGTGCTCAACAATACTTGAGGCAACCAGCACTTGTACCGTTCCCGCCATAAACCCAGATACCGCCCTGGCCATTTCCACCTCCCCCATTTGCCCGTGGGCCATTGCCACAGTTGCCGGGTGGTTGAGCTGCTTGAGCAGCTTAATAACGCGATCACGCACTAATGGAAGGCTTTGCACCCGGTTATGTACCACATACACGGTTCCACCGCGTTCCAGCTCGTTCAGTAGAGCTTTCTGCAGCAATCCGTCGGCATATTCCTCTACCAGGGTTGTGATTGGCAGGCGGCCATGTGGAGGCGTTCGGAGGATACTCAAGCCCCGGAGCCCAGAGAGGCTCATTGAAAGCGTACGTGGGATTGGTGTTGCAGAAAGTGAGAGTACATCGATGCTCGGGCGCAGGTTTTTGAGCAATTCTTTTTGGGAGACGCCAAACTTCTGTTCTTCATCAATAATCAGGAGGCCTAGATCTTTCCATTGAATATCACCCCCTAGTACCCGGTGGGTACCAACAAGAATATCCACCCGTCCCTCTGCAACCCGCTTGAGCGTTTCTGAATCTGTTGATTTTGTCAGACGACTCATGTGTGCCACATTCACCGGCAAATCTGCAAACCGGGTAACCAACATAGCGTAGTGCTGCTCTGCCAGGAGTGTTGTTGGAGCAATCAGGGCAACTTGTTTACCGGCGGCAACTACCATGGCTGCAGCTCGCAGCGCCACTTCGGTTTTGCCAAAGCCAACATCACCACAAAGTAGGCGGTCCATCGGCTGCTCCCCGACGGTTAGATCATGCGTAATCTCTTGGACTGCTCGAGCTTGGTCGTCGGTAAGTTCAAAGCCTGCATTTTTTGCCAGGGTTGCCCCCCACTCCGATTCAACATTGTACGGGATGCGTGGGTGGAGCTGACGCGCAGCATAAATCTTAAGCAGTCCACGTGCCACCCGAATCAGATCGCGCTGCACACGTTCCTTAGTATTCTGCCACGCCTTTGAGTACAGCCTGGTAAGGCGAGGTTGCCGACTACCAATATATGGCATCAGCTCTGACTGGCGGTCATGCGGCACAAGCAATCGGTCGTTACCGGCATACTCGAGTGCTATATAGGTAACCGGCGTACCATCAACACTATCTTGGGTTAGGATGTTTTGAAAGATTCCCACACCGTGGAACGGATGTACGATATACTCTCCTGGGTAAATCTTTCCGTGCTCAGTTTCGAGCGCATTTGGGAGAATCTCAGGAAGCTCTGATTTTTGCTGAATCCACTCTCCCTCTTGGTTTCTTTGATCCCACCGCTCCAGATCATCACCAAAGTAGTGAAGACGGATTGGCTGAACGGCAGCAGCTGGCCAGAGACTTACAATATCCCCTTGCACGAGCAAATCACCGGCTTGTACAAGCTCGGTTGCCTCACGGTATCCACCGCTGCGCAGCATGCGCACGATGTCAGAGTAGTGTGGAGTAATCATACTTCTTCATACGTTTGCATAAACGGCTGATTATGCAAATCCTTGACAGGTGTAATCTGATTTGATAGAACTATTTTAGTTGTTCCTTACAAGACCTTTGTATCTATCTACTGGCCAACGATCTTTGCCCCTCCTTTGGATCGGTCCGGCCCTGTGCCGGTCGGTTCGGTAGATAGATACAAGGGCCTTTTTTATTGTATCAGGTTACAAAAAAGCTCCGGCTGTGACCGGAGCATTTTTGTGAGAGAAATTTACTTGTCTACTTCTACACCCATTGAGCGAGCTGTACCAGCGATCACAAGCTTTGCAGCTTCGATATCGCGGGCTGAAAGATCTGGGAACTTTCGTTCTGCAATCTTTGTGAGCTGTTCTTGAGTAAGCTTTCCTACTTTGGTCTTTTTTGGGTTGCTTGAGGCTGTTGCCAGACCAAGTGTTTCCTTAATAAGAACAGATGCAGGTGGCTGCTTGAGAATAAAATCGAAGGTACGATCTTCGTAAATTGTAATGTGCGCAGGAATAATGGTGTTGCCCATTTCACGAGTTGCCTCGTTGAACTTGGTGCAGAACTCCATGATGTTTACACCTTGGGGCCCAAGAGCAGTACCAACAGGAGGAGCTGGATTAGCCCTACCTGCAGGACACTGCAGCTTGACGATTGTCTTAATTGGTTTGTTGACTTTTGTGGCCATCTTAGACGAGCTTTAACTGGAGGTAATCAAGTGTAACGGGAGTTTCGCGACCAAACATTGAAACGTAAACCTTAACTTTGCCTTTTTCTGAATCGACGTCTTCAACTTTGGCTTGGAAGCCCTTAAGTGCGCCATCGGTGATTTCAACAAGGTCTCCCTTGGAAAGCTCGATTTTGTACTTTGGCTCGTCTTGACCCATGCGCTTTTTGATAGCGTCGACTTCTGGCTGAGGAACTGGTGAAGGACGAACGCCGAAGCCAAGGAAACCAGTAACATTTGGCGTGTTGCGTACAATGTACCAAGATTCGTCGGTAACAATCATATCAACCATAACGTAGCCTGGGAAAATCTTCTTTTCGATAGTGCGGCGCTTACCGTTCTTGATCTCGATAGCTTTTTCGGTTGGAACCAAAACGTCGAACACCTTTTCTTTCATACCCAGTGATTCAATACGCTGGAGCAGATTTTGAGCAACTTGATCTTCATATCCAGCATAGGTGTGGATAATGTACCAGTTACGCTCGCCAGACTGTTTACCACTCGAGCGACGAAGGAGCTGTTTTTCTTCTGTCATGGTGTTACTTAACGAGGTAGACAAGGGCACGGTTGAAGATAAAGTCGAGCAGGGCTACAACGGCTGCTGCAAAGGTAATACCGAGAACAACGCTTAGAAAATAGCTGGCAACTGTTTTTGCAGTTGGCCACTGCACCTTACGTAGCTCAGTTGCTACTCCTCGAAAGTAAGAGGTGATGCGGTTCATGGAAGCTATTCGGCTGACTCAGATTTGGCTTTGGCTGCCTTGGCGGCACCGATGGCAGTCACCTTTAACGTGGTGTACAGCTGACGGTGACCAAGGGTTCGGCGCTGACGCTTTTTGGACTTGTAGGTGAAGACACGAATTTTTGTGCCCTTGCCGTGGTCGATAACTTCAGCGGTGACCTGTCCATTTGATACGAGCGCACCCTTTTCGTCGGTAAGCATGAGGGTGTCGAATGTAAGCTTGGTGCCTACCTCAGACTCGAGCTTTTCAACGCGTAGCCAGGTACCTGCGTGGACAACATACTGCTTGCCACCGGTTGTAAAGACGGCAGTAGCGGTTTCGGATTGATTCTTCTTGGTTGTGGTTTTCTCTGTGGTTGCCATACAAAAATACCCCTAGCGGTTAGTACTGGATTACTCTATCAGAACACCTTTAGAAGGTCAACCGTTTAGATCGGATGACCACCGACTGTGCTACCCCCATCGCAAAGAAGAAGGTTAACATGGCCGTTCCCCCGTAGCTTACAAAGGGCAGCGGAATGCCCGTAACCGGCATTACCTTAATATTCATACCGACGCTCACTAATAGCTCAAATAGGAGCATTGCAGCAAGTCCTATGCAGATTGCTGAACCATACTCATCGTGGGCAATTCGCGCCGCAACCACCAGACGGTATATAAGCAGTAAGAATAAACTAATAAACCCATACGACCCAACTAGCCCCCAAGCTTCAGCAATTGCGGCAAAAATGAAGTCAGAGTGCACCACAGGCAAGAAGTTAAGTTGTGATTGACTTCCAAAACCTAGCCCTTTCCCTGTAATTCCACCTGACCCAACTGCAATAGTAGACTGCAGTACATTGTATCCACTCCCACTCGGATCTCGGTCGGGGTAGATGAAACTAGCCAGACGGTTCTTTTGGTACTCTTTAAGCAGCCCACCAAATGGTCCGACATTCATAAAAGACAATCCTCTTGTGGCGATCCCGAGTGCCACAAGCCCGATTACCACCCCCT
>CALBLZ010000284.1 GCA_937895715.1 uncultured Candidatus Berkelbacteria bacterium | reverse complement strand
TTCGCTACCTTAGGACCGTTATAGTTACGGCCGCCGTTTACCGGGGCTTCAGTCGCAAGCTTCTCCTTGCGGATGACAAGCTTCCTTAACCTTCCGGCACCGGGCAGGTATCAGGCTCTATACGTCTTCTTTCGAATTTGCAGGGCCCTGTGTTTTTGCTAAACAGTTGGTTGAACCATTTTACTGAGACCACATTACTGTGGTATGCTTTATCCCGAAGTTACAGCATTAATTTGCCTAGTTCCTTCTCCGCGGCTCACCCGAGCGCCTTAGAATACTCTTCTCGACTACCTGTGTCGGTTTACGGTACGGGTTGTTATAAACGTAACTTAGAGGTTTTTCTCGTGAGCAGGATTACAGCCACTATCTCGCCGGCCGAAACCTTTGAGTACTATCACGTTCGACATTCAGAGCGGATTTGCCTACTCCAAATATATCTACACGCTTTAACGAGGTATTCCGTCACCTCGCGGGCTTTTCACTTCTCCGTCACCCCATCGAATTTATAACAAGTACTGGAATATTAACCAGTTTTCCATCGACTACCCCTTTCGGGTTTGCCTTAGGTCCCGACTAACCCTGATCCGATTAGCGTTGATCAGGAACCCTTAGTCTTTCGGCGAAGCAGTTTTTCACTGCTTTTATCGTTACTTATACCTACATTTTCTTTTCTGAACGCTCCAGCATACCTTACGGTACACCTTCAACGCAGGTCAGAATGCTCCCCTACCACTGTACACCCTAGGTGTACAATCTATATCTTCGGTACTATGTTTGATGCCCGATCATTTTCCGCGCCCGAACCCTCGACCAGTGAGCTGTTACGCACTCTTTAAATGAATGGCTGCTTCCAAGCCAACATCCTGGCTGTCATAGGATTCAAACTTCGTTTGTTCAACTTAACATATACTTAGGGGCCTTAATTGATAGTCTGGGTTATTTCCCTCTCGGCCATGGACCTTAGCGCCCACAGCCTCACTGCCATAGATATATCATAGCATTCGGAGTTTGTCAGGGTTTGGTAGGCGGTGAAGCCCCCTAGCCCAATCA
>CALBLZ010000283.1 GCA_937895715.1 uncultured Candidatus Berkelbacteria bacterium | reverse complement strand
GTTGATCGCTCAATCTCTGGACCAGCTGATTTCGTGACGACAAATGTTCTAGGAACCTTCACCTTACTCGAGGTTGCACGCGAACTTGGACTAAAGCACTTTCACCACGTTTCTACCGACGAGGTGTACGGATCC
This sequence comes from uncultured Candidatus Berkelbacteria bacterium, assembly GCA_937895715.1. Lineage (GTDB taxonomy): Bacteria > Patescibacteriota > UBA1384 > CAILIB01 > CAILIB01 > CALBLZ01. Next base: position 2,278 of record CALBLZ010000283.1, on the reverse strand, counting down.
CTCGAGCTTGATACCCCAGAGCGTTTTAGTGAGGCTACACAGTACGATCCGCGCAGTCCGTACTCAGCGACAAAGGCGGGTTCCGATCACCTGGTTTCAGCCTACTTTCACACCTTTGGCCTGCCAGTCACTATCACAAACACAAGCAACAACTACGGACCGTACCAGTATCCAGAGAAGCTGATTCCAGTGATGGTTCTTAAAGCCTTGGCAGGAGAACCGCTGCCGATATACGGCGAAGGTAAGAACATTCGCGACTGGATTCATGTTGCTGATCACTGTGCTGGCATTGATTTGGTTATCCAAAAAGGGCGGAAGGGTGAGACCTACTGCTTAGGTGGAAACTCTGAGCGCAGCAGTCTACAGATTGCAAAAGCAGTTCTGAAAGAGCTTGGAAAACCAGAAGATCAGATTACCTTTGTACAAGATCGGCCTGGTCACGACCTGCGCTACGCTATCGACTCTACCAAGGCAGAGACTGAGCTTGGGTGGCAACGTTCGTACAGTTTTGAAACAGGTTTAGCTGCTACAGTCGCTTGGTACGTAGAGCATGCAAACACACTGAGCCTACATGAGGCTGGTATCCACACCAAATAGTAACTACCCATATGATTGCCACACCAACTGATATCCAAGGACTACAGCTGTTAGAGTTTAAGCGGTTTGCAGACGAGCGAGGCTTCTTTTCGGGGCCGTACCAAGCTGAAGAATTTGCAGAAGCCTTGCCTGGCGTTGATTTCAAGCCTGTGCAGGTTTCACACTCACGGTCACGAAAAGGTGTGCTGCGGGGGATTCATGCTGAGCCGTGGAACAAGTTTGTATACGTGGCGCGAGGAGAAATTTTTGGCGCCTATGTAGACTTGCGTCCAGAGAACTTTGGCACGGTGGTAACCGTAACTATTCCAGAGGGGCGAGGGGTTTTTGTGCCCAAAGGTGTAGCGAACTCATTCCAGGCACTTAGCGACGAAGTAGACTATGTCTACGTAGTAGATGGGCTCTGGAAAGCTGGGACAAGTTACCCAATGCTAGCCTGGGGCGACTCACAGCTGAATATCGCTTGGCCAATTACCCCCCCAGAGCTATCTGACAAAGACAAAGTTAACCCTTCTCTCGAAGAAGTGAAATCAAAATTGACTCAGTTATAGGCTTCGATTGCCTGCGTAACAGCGGTTGTTGCATCGGGCATCTCAATGCCGTATTCCAGCAGCTTTTGGTTACTCAGGATACTCTGTGGTTGGTAGGCACCTCCCTTTGCAGCAATATCAGCATTGATTGCAGCAAGGGTGGTTTTGCCAACTTCTAGTGTGTCGGGAATCATGCCGCCCATGCGCATGAGCTCTGTTATCTCGTAGAAACTAATTGTGCCAGTAGCAACTACGTGAAAAAGCCCGGTAGCTTCTTTAGCTATGAGCTGTTTAAGTGCAGCTAAGTAATCTTCAACAACTGTCAGAGAGGTTTGGTCGGTGGCGGCAGCAGAAAACTTTGTGAGTTTTGTGAGTAGATTTTTGGGTGAAGCGTAGCGAGAAACAGGTGTGTGAATGCGGGTGATAAGAATGCCATCGGCTTCGGCTCGGGGGAGGAGTTGCCAGTCGGCCCACGCCTTGGTCCAGGTATAGAAGCTGGTTGGGGCTGGAGTGTCGGTCTCGTCCCAGCCTGTCGCGCGCGGTGGAGTGCCGTCGAACATCATGCCGGTAGAAATGTGTACCAAGCGAGCACCGTGTTCACGACAGGCCCAGGCAATATGCGCGACGCCGGCTGTGTTTATAGCATAGGCAGTAGCATGCGTCTCAGGCTTCTCGGCTTCGTGCGTGTTAGTGTGGGCAGCTGCATTTACCACGAGCACCGGAGAGTGCTCAGCCAGTACCGATGCAATACTTGCCGGGTCGGTGATGTTGATGGCGGGGTAGTCCACCATCACGATGTTCCAGTCAGATTTAAGGTAGTCGGCAATTTGACTTGCGATGTAGCCGCCACCAATGATCAGGAGTGTGTGCATGGTAAAGGATTACTTACAGAACAATGCGTGAGCAATGGGTAAACTTCTCACAGCACCTAGCCTATGCAATGATAGACATACGGTGAATAAAGGTACACTAGCACAAGAAAAGCGAGAGAGGGGGGAGCTCTTTTTTTATACGGTACTTTTTTTCGCTAGCGTGCTAGCTGCTCTGTATGTGTTTCGGCCTTTTGGGTTCTACGTTGCCCATCAGGATATATATGGGTACTACTACCTGTTTTTCTCAACCTGTGCGATTGTTCTGGCGGCAGTTCTATTTTT
>CALBLZ010000282.1 GCA_937895715.1 uncultured Candidatus Berkelbacteria bacterium | reverse complement strand
TTGCTGCTTCCAAGCAAACATCCTAGCTGTCTGTGCATTCCCACCTCGTTTAATGCAACTTAACTATATTTAGGGACCTTAGCTGATGGTCTGGGTTGTTCCCCTCTCGCCCCATGACCTTCGCACCCTGGGGCTCACTGCTGTTGCTATCTGCTGGCATTCAGAGTTTGTTAAGGGTTGGTAGGCGGTGAAGCCCCCTAGCCTTCTCAGTAGCTTTACCTCCAACAGATACTTCACAACGCTGCACCTAAATGCATTTCGGGGAGTACGAGCTATCTCCGAGTTTGATTGGCCTTTCACCCCTATCCACAGGTCATCCGAAAGGTTTTCAACCCTTACCAGTTCGGCCCTCCAAGACGAGATTATCGTCCCTTCAGCCTGCCCATGGATAGATCACACGGTTTCGCGTCTATCCCCACTGACTTAGCGCCCTGTTAAGACTCGCTTTCGCTTCGCTTCCGTTCCTGAAGAACTTAGGCTGCCAGTGAGGAATAACTCGTAGGCTCATTATGCAAAAGGCACGCCGTTACCCCAATCCGAAGATTAAGGCGTCGACCGCTTGTAAGCGTATGGTTTCAGAGTCTTTTCACTCCCTTTCTTAGGGTTCTTTTCACCTTTCCCTTACGGTACTGGTTCGCTATCGGTCTCCCGGTAGTATTTAGGCTTGCCGGATGGTGCCGGCGGATTCAGACAAGGTTTCTCCGGCCTCGCCCTACTCAGGATACTGCTAAGTGTCGGTCGCTTTTCGCCTACGGGACTATCACCCTCTGCGGCCCCGGTTTCCACCGGGTTCGACTAAACAACCGACTTCCCCATGTCGCAGTCCTACAACCCCGACGGGCACGCCCGTCGGTTTGGCCTCTTCCGCGTTCGCTCGCCACTACTTGCGGAATCACTACTTGTTTTCTTTTCCTCCGCCTACTTAGATGTTTCAGTTCGGCGGGTTCGCGACTATCGTCTCCGTGCCTTCAGCACGGCGGGTTGCCCCATTCGGACATCGACGGATCAAGGGTCGTTTGCACCTCCCCGTCGCTTTTCGCAGCTTACCGCGTCCTTCGTCGCCTCCGGGAGCCAAGGCATCCCCCATGCGCCCTTGGTCTGCTTCCTGTTCTTCGGCGACGTCCCTCGCGGAACGCCCCGAACGCTCTTCTTCGCCGCAATGCGACGCGTTGCCGCGCCGAATCGCTTCTTATCGTCCCGAAAACCGGACTTCCGTCCAGTTCCCGGCCTTTACTGCTTCTTTTTATTCCCAGTCTTGTCAATGAACTCTTTATTGGTGGAGAATATCGGATTCGAACCGATGACCCCTAGCTTGCAAAGCTAGTGCTCTA
>CALBLZ010000281.1 GCA_937895715.1 uncultured Candidatus Berkelbacteria bacterium | reverse complement strand
ACAGATCATCCTCAACCTAAAGATGCTCAACTTTAAGCTAAACGCCGACTCCGCCGAGCTTCACCTCGAAGCCAAGGGGGCTGGTGTTGTAACCGCTAAGGCGTTTAACAACAACTCTGACTGTCAGGTAGTAAATACCGATCAAGTTATTGCAACTCTTTCAGCTGGTGCAAAGTTCAATCTCCGCATTGGTGTAAAGCGTGGTCACGGGTACGAACCAATCGAAAAGAAGCTCGACCGCGAGAAGGTTGTTGGTGTGATGAGTGTAGATAGTATTTACTCGCCAGTTATCGCCGTTTCTTACCGCGTCGAAAATACCCGCGTTGGAAACATGACAAACTACGACAAGCTCCTTCTCGATGTTCACACCGACGGAAGCATGATGCCATCTGATGCACTGCGCATGGCCGCCCAAATTCTCACCACTCAGTACAACGCAATCGCAGGCGGCGTAAATGCCGAGCCTCTAGCAGCTGAGACCACCATGACCGAAGAGCTCATCGTTACCGATGACGCTATCGAGATTCTCCACATGCTTGACCCTAAGACCAAAGTAGAAGACTCCGGTCTTTCTGGTCGCACCGTTCACGCACTTACTGCTGCTGGCTACAAAACCCTTTCTGGCTTAATGCGTCTTTCAGACATCAAGCTACAAGGAATCCCAGGCCTCGGCAAAAAGGGAATCGAAGAGGTAAAGATCGTTCTTGCCCGCGTTCAGTAATATTAGAATAGGATTGTCATGAGCACCCCGAAACTAGGCCGCAAAGCCGACCACCGCGATAGCACCCTACGCAACCTTCTCACCAGCCTTGTGCTGTACGAAAAGGTAGTTACTACCGATGCCAAGGCTCGTGCTGTTGTAGCTCGCGCTGAGCGCCTCATTACCTTCGCACGCCGTGGCGATCTTGCTGCCCGTCGCTACGCAAAGGCCCACCTTTTCGACGACAATGCAGTACGCAAACTCTTCGAAGATATGCCCGCTCGCTTCGGTGACCGCACATCTGGCTTTATCCGCCGTACCAAACTCGGCTTCCGCCCTGGTGATGGCTCCGAAAAAGTACAGCTCGAGATTATGCTCACCCCGCTTGAGACAATTATCGAGCAGGAAACCAACGTAAAAACCAAGGTTCGCAAGGCACCAAAGGCTGTTGCTGCAACCACCGAAGAAGCCGCTGCCTAAGTTTCTGCCATGAAGACATCAGACATTCGCAAACACGAACCATCCTGGCATCACATTGATGCTGCAAGCCAAGTACTTGGCCGCATTTCTACGAGTGCAGCAGACTTACTGCGCGGAAAAAACAAAGTCTCCTTTACCATGAATATGGATTGTGGTGACCATGTTGTTATCACCAACGCTTCAAGCGTTGTGCTCACTGGAAACAAGCTTGACCAAAAAAAGTACTATCGTCACTCTGGCCGTCTTGGTAACCTAAAGACCACAACTGCCAAGGTAATGATGGAAACCAATCCTGAGTTCATTATTCGCAACTCAGTCAAGGGAATGCTTCCAAAAAACAAACTACAGAATGAGTGGATGAAGCGCCTGCATGTATATGCTGGTAACGAACACCCACACGGCGCTAACCTCGCAGGTAAGTAACTCCTATGGCAGAACAAAAACGCTATTTCTACGGAACAGGACGCCGCAAAACGGCTGTTGCTCAAGTTCGCCTCTACCCAACTGGCGGCGGTAAGGTTATTGTAAACGAAAAGGCAATCGAAGTGCCAAGCGAAATCTACCTAGCCCCTCTACGTCTCGTAGGCCAGGCCAGCATGGATATCTCGATAATGGTACGCGGCGGCGGTTTTAACGGCCAGCTCGAAGCTATCCGTCACGGTATTGCGCGTGCACTACTTTCAGTAGACGAAGAGTACCGCATCACCCTTAAGCGCGCTGGTTACCTCACCCGCGATCCTCGCTCTAAAGAACGCAAAAAGTTTGGCTTCAAGAGCGCACGTCGCTCTCCTCAGTGGTCCAAGCGTTAGTTCATGGCTCTCTTCCAAGCTCGCAGCCGATCAGGAATCAAAGGCGCGCAGCTTGCCGACGCAATTCGCGACCATATTTCTGCCTGGCTCCTTAAGGATATGCCAGGCAGTTTGGTAACCGTTGTGTCGGTAAGCCTGACGCTCGATGCGCAAAACGCCACCGTGTGGATGCGCGTGTTCCCAATCGAAAAGGCAAATAAGACTGTACTAGAACTCAATAAGTCTGCTCGTCGCTACGAACGTCAACTACTTCACGTTCTGCGCCGCCGTGCCGTGCCTGCACTCCGCTTCACCCTCGACACCAATCCAGAGGACTCGCTCCACCTTGACGAGCTACTCAATCAGGGGTAACTGTGGTATCCTAACCAGGTGGAGCACAGTGTTCAGCGCAACCGTATTTGGGTAATCGCCCTTGCTCTTGTAGGGGTGATCTCTGCTACGCAAGTTATAAGTATTGCCAATACCGTTGTGCCAAGCGAGGCGTCCACAGCAGTTCTCTGGACTTTTTTTGTTTCAGTATGGATCTGCCTTTCTGTTATTACTGCCATCCTGATACATATCGTTAAGCGCTACACCCTACAGCGCTTTGCGCTGCGCCGGCCATTCAGCATCTCACTTCGCCAAGGAGCACTGTTTGCTGGAGTGGTGGTAGTCAGCCGATTTTTTACATTCATCAACATATTATCTGCCTGGGATATCATCCCACTGATTGCGGCCGCAATTCTTATTGAATTCTTCTTCCAAGCCGAAAAGAAACCCCTTGCCCGA
>CALBLZ010000280.1 GCA_937895715.1 uncultured Candidatus Berkelbacteria bacterium | reverse complement strand
CTTCTTGTCGTCCGAACGACGCAGTAAAACTATCCAGCACCGGCTGAATGTTGTGGGCATCAAAAGAGAATTCTCCCTGGAGCAGGCTTGCTGCAGCCGCCAGGTTGTACCGATTGAATAAACCAACGAGTGGTAGTGTGAGCTTACCTGGCTCAACTACCTGTTTCGGCGTTTCTAGATCGCCAGTTGGACAGCTGAATATGCCGATATGAGAGTAGGCCACCGCAGAGTACGATAACCGTTCGCCACAGATTGGGCAGAACTGAGAGTCTGCCTCACTCCCCACACTACCCACACCGCTGCGAGTGATTTCATCTTTTGGTAATCCAAAGAATGTTACAGTACTTCCGGCCTGGGCAAGGCTCTGTCCAACGCTCACCAGCAGTGGGTCATGCGCGTTTACGTACAGCTTGGTGGCCGGGTGCTGCGCCAAGGCCGTCTCCCACCCTTGCGCAATGGTGCGCACCTCGCCGTAGCGGTCCAACTGATCACGAAACAGGTTCAAGGCAAGAATTGCTTGCGGGCTAATCTGTTTCAGTAATTGTGGCAAAGCGTTTTCATCAAGCTCAAGCACTGCAACATCTGCAGCAATTACCCCCTTAGGGTTTGCGGAACTCAAAAGAGCCCCCGCTACTCCGTTAAGCAGGTTAGCGCCCGTGTCGTTGGTGATCACACGCTGTCCCAGTCCGCCTAGCACATGGGCAACCAGCTTGCTGGTGGTGGTCTTGCCGTTTGTGCCTACCACACAAACCACCTTTAGGTTAGGATTCTTGGCGAGAATATCAGCGACAAACCGGGGCTGCAGCTTGAGTGCGATTTCCCCTGGCCAGGTTGAACCACTGCCAAGTCGTAGTTTTCGAATCACACTACCCGAGAGCTTAGCTAGGCCAATGGTAAACGGAATTGCCATACTATTGGCGAATATCTAGATCGAAAAAGCGGCTGTACTGGAACTGCGAGGAAAGCTTAACGTCGCCAGTTGGGCCGTTACGGTGCTTAGAAACAATGATTTCTACTGTATGATCGTGCTCTTCTTTATTCTTGTTGTAGTAGTCATCGCGGTACAAGAACATCACAACGTCAGCATCCTGCTCAATCGAACCTGATTCACGCAGGTCGGAAAGCATTGGTCGCTTATCGTTGCGAGCCTCAACCGCACGAGAAAGCTGGGAGAGTGCCACCACTGGTACATTTAACTCTTTAGCGAGAGCCTTAAGTGAGCGGGAGATCTCCGAGACTTCTTGTACACGGTTGTCAGCATTGGCCTTACTGCTTCCCTGCATAAGCTGCAGATAGTCAATCAGAAGCAGGTCGAGGCCGTGCTCAGCTTGCAACCGGCGCGCCTTGGTGCGCACCTCCATTACGCTCAGGCCGGCCGTGTCTTCGATGAACAGCTTGATCTCTGCCAGTTCTGCCTGCGCCTCGATTAATCGGCCCATTTCTTCTTCGGTAAGCTGGCCGTTGCGTAGTTTCCAGCTATCAACCTTACCAACAGAAGCAATCATCTTATCTACCAGCTGCTCTTTCGACATTTCAAGCGAGAAAATACCAACCGACTTTGCTTCTTTTACCGCCGCATATTCAGCAATATTTAGAGCAAAGGTAGTTTTACCCATAGAAGGGCGGGCAGCAATAATCACTAGGTCTGAGTTTTGTAGGCCACCAAGTAACCGGTCGAGGTAGCGGAACCCGGTTGGAACACCGCGCAGCATTCCCTCTTGTTTTGAGAGCATGCCCAGGCGCTCAAAACTATCGTCAAGCACGGAGCGAATCGAGATAAAGTTTTGCTTTAGGTAGCGCTGAGTAACGCCAAAGAGTGTACTTTCGGCTTCATCGAGCACTGATTCAGCTTCGCGATCTTCTTGGAACCCAAGTTCACCAATATGGTTTGAAGCAGAGATAAGCCGACGCAGCAGCGCCTTCTGGCGCACAATCTGACCGTAGTGCACCACGTTGGTAGCAGATGCCACTGCGCTAACCAGCGCAGAAAGCTTGGCGGGGCCGCCGACCATATCAACCAACTTGCGGTTGGTAAGTTCCTCGTTAACGGTAACTAGATCAATCGGCACGTGGCGCTCGAACAGCGCGAGCATTACCTCGTAAATCGCAGCATGCTCGGGGCGGTAAAAATCTTCGGCACGCACTGTGTCTGCCACGCGCATTATCGCTTCGGCATCGAGAAATAACGAGCCGAGTAGTGACACCTCGGCATCGAGGCTTTGAGGCAGCATGCGCCCAGCCATAACAGCCTGCGGCTCCATAGGAGTCGCACTCTCGTTTCGCGGTTTGCGATTACGGTACTCAGCCATGAAAAATTAGGCTAAACCAGTCAGTTCTTGAACTTGTTTAAGCGTAGTCTCGGCAATCGGGCGCACCTTGGTTGCGCCATCTGCTAAAATCGCTCGAATATGATCAGGATTTTGCAGCAACTCAGCCTTGCGCGTTCGGAGCGGAGCGATAAAGCCTTCAAGCATTTCAGCTAGCTCTTGCTTAGCATCGCGGTACGACATGCCCCCTGGTAAGAATCGATCACCAAAACTCTTGGTTTGCTCCGGAGTGCCAACTGCTGAGTAGATTTGGTAGATAACACTTGAGGTATCTTTTGGCTCGTCAGGTGTTTTTGAATCAGTCTGAACCCGAGCAACGCCGGCCTGAATTGCTTCAAAGCTATCGAAGAGGCCAACCACATTGCCGTAGCTCTTGCTCATTTTTTGACCATCTAAGCCTGGGAGCTTCTCGAATCCGGCATTAATCTGTGCCTGCGGAAGTGCAAAACACTGGCCATATACCCGGTTAAACTTTTCGGCGAGGTCGCGGGCGATCTCGAGATGCTGCAGCTGATCTTGGCCCACTGGAACCACTTCTCCCTGGTAGAGCAGAATGTCTGCCGCCATAAGCACAGGATAGTAGTAGGTGCCGGCATTTACTTCTGCAGCCTTGCCTTTGGCATCTTTAACCGCATGGGCGCGGTCGAGCAACCCAAGGCCAGTTAACGTAGAAAGAATTACTGCTAGCTGCTGGTCTTCGAGAATGTCTGACTGGCGAAACAGCGTCGCCTTTGTCAGATCGAGACCTGCTGCCATGTACGATGCAGCGACATCGAGAATGCTCGAGGAAAGCTGCTTGCCGTCTTGCACTTGATTCAGCGCGTGCAGGTCGGCAATAAAGAAAAAGCACTCATGCGCATGCTGCAAATCGAGCATTGGCTTCATCATGCCGATGTAGTTTCCGAGGTGAATTTCTCCGGTTGGTTTGATGCCCGATACGACTCGTTTCATAGAGCTCATGCTAGCACTATTCAGGTAGGAAAGCCATTTCTCCGAAACCTGAGCGGGTAAAATAGGTGGTAAGAATTCTTTCGCGTTCAGAAGCGTCTGCCATGGCGTCCATGGTGGTAAAGAAGTCTTGCGCGGTATAGAGGCGCTCGTAGGTGCGCAGCAACCCTCCTGCATCTTCCATTACTGCCCCGGCGGTTTGGTACCAGTAGGCAAAGTTTGCCTTACGACGCTCAATTTCAGTGAGTACCAGGCGCTCATCCCGAACCGCACCCCAGATTGCCTCATGCATCCATTCGCGCACAAAGTTTATCTGGTCTTCGTTCTGCAGTGGGAATGAGAAGCCGTAGTTTGCTGCCCCCCGACGGAAGTCGGTGTGGGAATCCATTCCATACATCCAACCGCGGTTGTGGCGTAGCTCTTCAATGAATGAACCGTGTACAAAGTTATCGAGCAAACGCATTACAAACGAAAGCTTGGTGCGCTCGGTGTAATCGAGGTACCCAGGAAATACCCACGCCGTTTCGAGCGTTGGCATACGCACACTGTCGAACGGCACGGTGCGATAACTCGCATCTTTCCAGGTAATTGGCGACTCAAATTCTGCAAGTGTTTCAGGAAGCGTCAGCAGGGGCGCAGCGGTAGAAATCTCACGCAGAAAAGCCTTGAGCGGCTCTGTGTTATGATTTCCAACACTTACTATCGTGAGCCCACCGCGAGCTAGCAGAGATTGGTGCGCCTTGGCCAACAGGTCAGGACTCATCTGGGCGAGATCGTCATCGCTTCCAAAGCGCTGCTCAATACTTACGGAGTAGTCAGAAAGAAATTCAGAAAAGTAGTACTTACTCGGTGGATGGCTACCTGGGTAGAACCTGGCCCGGTTATCGCGCTCGTTCTTCACAACGCCCCGCTCTAGCTCGGCGTCCTCTTCTGTAAACACAGGAGTGCGCAGGCGCTCCATAAGGAGGTTCATGCCGTACTCCATTGAGGCGGCCGGCATGTCGAGCTCGTAGGCGGTGTGGTACCAGTAGGTATGCGCATTACTCTTTCCGGCCTGAAGCCCGATGAGTCTCTCTAGCTCGTTTTTGTTTGGGTGGGCCTGGGTGCGCAGAAACATCATGTGCTCAAAAAAGTGGGGCAAGCCCGGTATTAAGCCGTTATCGCTGTGGGCGTGGGCTGATCCTACAGGGAAGATAATCTCGACACAGCCAACTGGAAAACCCCCAGCCACGTGGAGGAGACGGTTATTATTGGCAAACACTTCTTCCTGAAAATTGGCGAGGGGGTCGATATGCATACACTCATAGTAGCAAATCTGATACTGTGGTCCCATGAACGACTGTATTTTCTGCAAAATAGCTCGTGGTGAAGCGCCTTCTCACAAAATTTGGGAAGACGACAATTTTTACGCATTCCTCAGTATTTACCCCAACACCGAGGCTCTCACCCTGGTGATTCCCAAGGAGCACTACGAGAGTGACGTGTTTTCTCTCCCTTCAGCCGTGCGCGCCAGCCTACTGGATGCGTCTGAAGCTACCGTAAACCTGATTAAAGCCGCTTACCCCGACGTTGGCCGGGTTGGAATTGTGTTTGAAGGGTTTGGGGTGAACCATATACACGCCAAGCTCTATCCCCTGCACGGCACAAACTTTCCAGAGTGGAAGCCGCTTGAGCACGAAGACCCAAAATTCTTTACCCAGTACGAAGGCTACATTTCTACTCACGAAGGAATAGCCACCGACCACGCCGAACTCGCCAGAATAGCCGAGAAGATCCGCGCAGCGTCCTAGTATGTTCCACCACCGCCGCTTTCAACGTCGGATCGAGAACTTCACCTGTGAACACTGCGGCAAGATAGTCGGCGGCACCGGCTACACCAATCACTGCCCGCACTGCCTGTGGAGCAAGCATGTAGATGTAAACCCTGGTGACCGCCTGGCCCTGTGCAAGGGCCTCATGCGCCCAACAGAGTACTTTCAACGCGATGGGCGCTGGTTTGTACGTCACCGCTGCGAAACCTGCGGGTTTGAGCGCCCAAATCAGTTGCAGGAGGGTGATGATTTTGAGGTATTGCTAGCGATTGGCAAGGGCTAGATTCAGTGAAGGTTTAGGCTTATTTGACTTACAGGATTGACAAATTCCTGTTTTTGATGTATAGTGACGCCGTCTTAGTGCACAAGTGTGCACAAGGTGAACGCTATGAAGAAACTCGCAGTTCTGTTCGTCCGCCACGATGCGGACTCACTCCCCCCGGAGATCCGGGACCGTTTGCTCGCGCAAGCAGGTGTCGAAGTTGAGGGTGACGCCACCTTCACCCGCACCGATCCGGCCACGCCGGATGAAGCTCTCGTCGACCACGAGGCAGGCCTTCAGGAGGCGGACGCCGTCGTCACGCATTTGCGACCCGACCCGCTGCCGAGCATGCTCCTTGCGGCTGGCCACGTGGTGACGTTCATCGGGAAGGACGGCACCCTGATGCGCCTCAAGCGCATCGTCGTCGATGCCGAGCCCTTCTTCGAAGAAGACAAGGGAGAGTCCGCGACCGGGGGTGACCTCATCGAAGAACAAGTCGTGGCCGAGGCCGCAGAGGCCCAGCGCCCAAGCGGGCCCGCCGGGCCCGGCGAGACCATCGACGCTCTCTGAACCCACAACGGACTTCGGTTAACCCCGCAGTCCCCAACACGACGAAGCCGCCAAGCAATGCTGCCTGGCGGCTTCTTCATATCTCAAAAAGCTAGAAGGAAAAAGGAGCTGATTTACCGGGATGCGAGACTGTGTACGTGAATCTATTGTACAGGTTACTGAAAAAGAGTAACTTGGATGAACCCCCACCATGGGTCAATTGTCTTAGTCATGGAACTCGTTCTACCCCTTTCAACCATTACCCGTAAGCATGTGCAGATAGCTGGAGGGAAAGGCGCCTCTCTCGGAGAGATGCTGTCAGCAGGTATTCATGTGCCACCCGGCTTTGTAATAACTAGCACCTGCTTTCAAAACTTCCTCGAAGAAACCGGTCTTCTTGGGCGCATTCAAGAACTAATTTGCACAACCTCGCTCCACGATCATGAGGCCCTTGCACAAACCTCTGAAGAGATTCGTGGGCTTATCACAGAAGCTCCCGTTCCCGATGTAATCTTTGAGGCAATCGATACTGCGTTTTCTCAGCTAGGGTCCGACTACGTCGCGGTTCGCTCCAGTGCCACCGCAGAAGACGGAGCACATGCCAGCTGGGCAGGAGAGCTTGAAAGCTACCTCAATACTTCACAAGAAGATTTGCACACCAAAATTAAACTTTGTTGGGCCTCCCTCTTTACGCCGCGAGCACTCCTCTACCAAGCAACCTGCGACCCTGAACACACCCAGGTTCAGGTGGCTATTGTTGTCCAAAAAATGATCGAATCAGAGGTCTCTGGCATCGCATTCTCTGTTCACCCCATATCCGAGAACACAGATCACATGGTACTTGAGGCCGGCTATGGATTAGGCGAGGCCATTGTCTCTGGTGCCGTCACCCCTGACACCTATGTCGTTTCAAAGTCGAGTGAGGAGCTTGTTACTGAGTATGTTGGCAACCAATCTCGTCAGCTAGTTATGGGTGACCACGGAGGCAATATTTGGGTAGAAGTGGCCGAAGAACTGCGCTCACAACCAAAGCTGCGCCCTGACCAAATCCACGAACTTGCCCAGCTTATTCTACGCATCGAGCGCCACTATGGGTTCCCTTGCGATGTTGAATGGGCTTTACAAGACGACTCTCTCTACGTTGTACAGAGTCGACCAATCACAACTCTCCACCACAGGTAACACACCCAGCATGCTTAGCTCCACCCAACCGCGGCCTGGCACTACTGAATGGAAACGCATCAACATGCGCAATGTTGATGACCTGCTTGGCGTTGAGTTTGTGCACGACCTCTACAATCGCCACGAGCCACGCATTAACTCTATTCGGTTCCGCCACACCAAAACTGTCTGGAAAGATGGAATCCTTAACTCTTACGCCCCCGTTGAAGAATGGGAAAACCTTGGCTCACTCCTTGGTGACCAGTACTACACGCTCGACCACACCACAATTGCGTACACCCGAACGCTATACCAAAGAAAACGCGAGAGCTTTCACCAGTTTATAAAACTCTGCAAAAAAACTGACTTACCCTCGTTGAGCAATACAGCGCTTGCCTCGCTGCTGATAAACTTTCAATCAATTGTGCTCGGCGAATTGTACGTACTTAACTTTGTACAGGTTGAGCACGGGCTTAACACTGCCGTTAAACGAATTCTCCACGAGATAGTCCCCGACGCTTCAGAAGTGGAGCCAACCTTCTCAAGGCTCATTCAAACTGAAATCCCAACTGCATCACAAATTGAGCAGATTGCGCTCTATCGTTTAGCGCAACGTCTCAGAATTCAAAAGCTATTTTCACGAGGATCACACAAACCAGGAGCGGCGGCGCTCCACAGACATTTTGAGAAGTACCGCCACCTTTACTCTGCTTACGGGGAATTACCTAAAGACTACTCATACTTTGAGCAAGGTCTTCAGCTGTACCTCAGCAACCAGCAGACCCGGCCCTCTGTTTCGCCTAGGCCCCAGCTACTCACCCAGACCTCTCGGAGGGAACTTCGCAAGCTTCATGATGCTCGACTAAACATACTCGTACCCCTGCTTGTACACGGTGGCGGTTTCCGCGACACCAACAAGGCGCTGCTTGGACAATCGGTAAAATACCGGTTTGCGCTACTTGATGAAATTGCAAGACGTAAGCTTGAAAGCCGTGACAACCTTCGGTTTTACCTGTTATCAGAGATTTGTGCACTGCTGCGCGATTCCCAAAAATTGCCTGGTAAAGAAATTGCGATCCGCAAAGAAAACGGCGTGACCATTACCCGCTACGAAGATTTTAGTACCACCCCAGACACCGCGGAACCAGAGAAGCAAAAGTTGCCCGAACTCCAGCCTGCTTCAAAGCTTAATGGCATGTGCGCCTCGCCCGGAATCTGCGAGGGCATGTGTAAGGTGGTGCTCTCAAAGAAGGACATCGACAAGGTGCAGCAAGGCGATATTATGGTCGCAATTGGCACAGACTTTGATGTAATTGAAGCAATGTACCGTGCCGGGGCTGTAATCACTGAAGAGGGCGGGATTCTTAGTCACGCTTCTGTAGTATGTCGGGAACTAAAAAAGCCGTGCTGCATTGGTGTGAAAGATGCTACTCAGCTTCTCAGTAAGAACCAACGAGTACGGCTCGATGCCAACACTGGCACCATTACTATCCTGGATTAAGCCTCAATAATATCTCTGACTACTACACCGTCTTCGGTGATACCGTAGGCGCAGAAGCCTGTTTTACCCCAACGGTCTGATAGAGATTCGTATGCGCCAAGTAGGTGTGCAAAGTATATGTTCAGAACTGTGCCATGTGTGGCGACCAGCACGGTCTTACCCTGGTGCTGTTTGCTTATCTCGTCTACTCCTTGTGTAAAACGATCAAGGGCTGCTAAGCCAGACTCACCATTAAACGCGCCATAGGAAAGATCTTGTAACTGTCGATTTTTTTCTGCCTCGAACTCTTCTTTTGATAAGAACGCTTCACCGCGAGCAACTTCGTTGAAGTTAGCACGAACAACAACTGGTAATGAACGGGCACGGGCCAGAGGTGCTACGGTGAGAGCGGTTTTTTGCTCCTCAGACACGTATACCAAATCAATTTCCTCATTCGAAAGCTGCTCTACAACCTGTTCAGCCTGGGTAGTTCCAAGGGGTGAAAGCCCCCATAAACTAGCGTGTTTTTCCGGATCCTTTTGAGTGTCTGCGTGACGCAGAAAGATAATGCGTGTTGGTTTCATAGTAGCTACTACTCTAGGTGAAGACGGAATAAAAAGAAAGCCAGCGACTGGTGTGTCGCCGGCTTCCTAAATGTTCAAAATATTCATTCCGTCACTTCTTTTTTTGGCGGAATGCAAAGTAGTACTTACTGCGCCACTCTCCCCCAGTAGATACGGGGACGATCTCCCAGCCATTTGGCTTAGGTTTGAGGTTTAGGTAAAAGAAGAACCCTCCCCAAATCAGTGTTGGTGCGTGCAAGAACACGAGCGGTGCGTCGAGCATAGGCTTGGGGTACTGCTCCCCAAACAGAAAGACGTCGTACTCGGTAGGACGAACCAAACCTTGCTTGGCAGCAATCTCCAGAACGTCGTCGACGGCGATCTGCTCGTCAAAGCAGAGAACCGTCAGTACGTACTCCTCGGTTGGAGCTTCATCAAGGGTGATCCTACCCTTTACCACGAACTCTCGCGTAAGAAAGTTAACTTCGGCGTACTGAGTTGCCTCAAGCACCGCACGAAGCTTCTTCCGTTTTGCTGGTGGTTTGATAGTGAAGTGTTGGGTAATCATGGCGTTCACTGGAAAGTCCGCAGAAGTGCTTGGTACACCTCTGGGACGTTTACGTTGAATCCAAGCTTACCCGGATCACAGCCTGCAACGCAACCGGCAGCGATGAGGTGGTCAAAGAAAGGGTCTTCTTTATGCCTTGGCATCGTTGCGAGATAGCGCTCCACTTCGGGGGCAGGATCTAGGATGTAGCACCCTATATTGATCCTGTCTTCCTCTGTGGTGCACGCCACCCGCTCCCAGCCAAGCACCGCCCCCGTAGTGGAAAGGTTAAACCTCGCCCCACCGGGAGCTGCCACACTCCTGGCAACAAGGATGGAAACTGGGAGGCCGTGACTATCGTGAAAGCTTTCGAAATCGCCCCACGAAAAGTCGCAGTAGAAATCCCCCGCGCAGCCGTAGGTTCTTTGCTGCCTTGTCAGCAGCTCGCGAACCATTGGGCCAAGCGGCCCAGTCATATCAGTGTCGACACAGACCGAGACAGCCGGGGCCGCAACTGCCGAAGCAATGTGCGGAAGCCCGGTTTCGCTCGCCCAAATGACAACCTGATCAAAGTGGTCACGAGCTTGTCGAGTGATCTCACCGAGCAGCGTCTTTCCTTCCACGGGGATGGGAAGCAGATGCTTAGGCAGATCGGGCTTGATGCTCGCGGTGTAGGTGGCGATTCGCTCACCACGTCCACCTGCGGACACGTGTAGCTGCTTCATTCCCTGATCTCCTCCGTTCTCAGTTCTGGCAAGTGACTAGCACTTACCCCGCCAACAATCGTCCGATTAACCATGGGGTGATCATCGTCCGTGGGACCAAAATCACTATCCGGATGGAATGTGATGATGTCCATGGAGTGACCCCTGGTATCGAAGCTGTGCAGCATGCCTGTTGGCATGATGAAGGCGTGGCCAGGTACCAACGAGACCTCTTGGCGAGGGTCGTCGGGCACCATGCACACACCCTCTCCTTTGTACACCAGGTTCACTCGAACAGACGGGTGCGTGTGAGGCACCTGCTCTGTCTGCGCCGGAAAGTGCAGATGGTTCAGGCAGGGATCACCTTTCCGCACCGGAGGAACCAGCAGGGTGTCTGAACAGCCACTGACGTACCGGAGTCTCCCAACGGCCTCAAGCGGCCCGCCAAGGAGGTTGAACCCCGTGTAATCACGCGCAGAACTGACGAGCCCTAATGCTTCGCCTTGAATCTGCGCTGGGCCAATCACTGAGAAATAGTCCCCCTGGTTGAGCGTGCGCACGGTCTGGCCGTACGCAAGTGTGGCGTTACCCGAGACGACAAACCCGAGGTGGGTATAGCCTTCGGGCAGAGCAACGGGCGTCAGCTGGTCAGGCACAAAGCCATGGACCTGCGTAACGTGGTTCCCGTCGTCGAATGTATAGAGCAATCCCGCTGCAAGCGGGATGATGATGAGTTCCGCGTTCGAGGCTTGCATAATGTCAATCTCCAAATCAAGCGCACCCTACCACACTCGATTGAGATTGTCTATTAGCGAGGCTCAAAACTCCTGGCCATCGCCGGAAATATTTCACTTATCTTTGCAACAGTTTCCTCGAGCTGATTATCGAAAAGTAGGTAATCCTTCAAATCAGCCATATCCACCCAAGCATATTTCCTCACCTCGCCCTCTCGTAACGTTATCTGTTCGTTGCTTCCCCTGTAGTGAAAGCCAAGGAAGAATCTTTCCTGACCTGCATACTCTTTCCCATCGCGCGCAAGCACAATCTCCTTAAATACAACTCGTACTGGCTTATCACTTTTCCCAACCAAGACAAGATTCTCTTTTGCTATACCCAGCTCCTCAAATATCTCTCGATACACAGCATCTTCCAGGTTCTCACCTGGCTCTAAGCCGCCTCCGGGGACAGCGAAATACTTCTCTGCAAAAGACTCTAGGTTTACCAATAGGAATTGGCTGCGGTCGTTTGTAATAAGTGCTGAAACTCCAGTTCGGAACATATCTAGCGCGTAGAAGCCTACGCTGTGTGTCGTAAATCAAGAATTCGGGCCACCACCTGCCATGGCTCAGCCGCATCCTCTGAAAAACCTCGCAACTCCTCCATTCGCGCGCTAAGGTTCTGTTCAGTTAGCCAGGTAAGCAAATCTGGTTTAGTTGATTGGAGATACTGCAGTCCACCCTGCATCACCTCACCGTCCAACCCCTCGCCTCGCAGGAGCGCCGCAGCGAGCAGAAGGTCTCGGGTTACGCTTGGCGGCCCTAGGTTTCCGGTAGCCGGTATCGCCTGCTTTCCTTCGCCCGCTACCCGCATCTTTTGCAGAATCTCCTTTTTGAGCAGCGTGTCCTGGTCGTCTTGATTCAAAACACCAACATTCAAAAGCTGGGTAATGTCATGTTTAGATGAATCAACACTAGCCACTTCTCCTTTCACGACTGCGAGAACCTTCTCCACTACCCGGTCAATAGTGGTGTAGCCCATGTACTTGGTGAGCAGTGCTAGCTCGTCATATGTGTAGGCACCGCTCTCACCTCCGTCAACGCAAATAATTTGATACTGTTCAATGTTCTCAACAGTAACTTCAGGATTAAAGATCGCCAGAGCAGGCTTAACCTCACTTACCCGCACTTCGTCAACCGAGAAAGATCGCTGGATCATCATGAGGAGCTGCGAGCCGATACCTGCAAATGCCGCTTTGTGAATGATTGGCATATCCTCTACCGGGCCCCCATGGGTAAACGGAATATCAAAACCAAGGCCTCCCGAACCTGTTGTGCCAATTTGAATGTAGTGCACCGGCTTTTTTGTACGTCGTAGGACTTCGTAGAGCTCCGCATAAAAACGAATCAGACCCTGGTACCCATTCTCTCGCTGCGAGTAGAGCGTGGCCAGGTTAACTGCGTTTACAATGAGTGAAGGTGCAGTTGCACCCACTATCTGCTGCAACGCCCCCACCTCTGTTACATCTACCTCCAAAAACTCAACTCCTGCGTTAGCCGGTTGGCGACGATCAGCTACTGTTACTGACCAACCGTCCTTTATATACGCAGCGGCAATTCCACCCCCAATCAGGCCAGACCCACCTATTACTAAGATTCTATCTGTTGCTGTACTCATAGCTAAAGTATATACTTAGGTTCAGATGAAGACTAGGAGCGATTTTCAAGCCCTGTTGCCATACTTCCACCCGGAAGCACAGCAGACCCTACGCTCAGCAGCACTTCCCCATCTGGCAGCGTTGCAGCTTTTTGATGTCCATTACGCACTCAACCGCTTGCAGTCAGTTAAGCCTACAGATCTAACAGAGGCTAGTACCCGCCTCTCTCAGGGGGTCCGCAAGTTCATGTTTGAGGAGGTCCCGGCGTACCGCGACTATTCCGCCAAGCACGGTGAGGTTCCAATCGACAAGCAGAACTATCTACGCGCCTACGACATCGACCAGCTTGTTCCCGAGCCCGCCTCCAAGAACATCAAGATGATCTCCGTCAGCTCTGGTTCCAGTGGCACACCCTACTTTTGGCCTCGCGGTAGCTACCTCGAACTAGAAACCTCGCTGGTATACGAAATGATGCTCGAAGAGGGTTTTCAGATCAGCAAAAAGCGCACACTCTTGATTGACGCGTATTCCATGGGCACCTGGGTAGCAGGTGTTTTTACGTTAACAGCCTGTCTGCGCATTGCTGAGCGCGGCTACCCGCTCACGATAATGACCCCAGGCATCAACATGGATGAGGTGCTTAAGATCATCTCCCAGATTGGTCACAGCTACGAACAGATTATTATCTGCGGCTACCCACCCTTCGTTAAAGACATTATCGAAGAAGGTGCCCGGCGAGGTGTTGACTGGTCCCGCTACCCACTCCGCTTTATTTTTGGTGCTGAAGCAATCAGCGAAGCTTGGCGCGCTCACCTGTACAAGTCGGCAAAGATCAACGACTACTACCACGCCAGCATGAATACCTACGGCACCGCCGATGCTGCAATCATTGGGCACGAAACCCCACTCACCATCCTCATTAAGCGCTTGGCCGAGAACTGCCCGCTTCTGATGGAGCGGCTATTCCGAAACCAACCTATCTCGACCTTTGTTCAGTACTACCCCGACCTCAAGCACATACAAATCGAGAAGGACGAGCTACTCTGTACCACCTATGGTGGCCTTCCCGTATACCGGTATAACCTACACGATACTGCTGCCATCTATACATTCGACGAAATCGCCGAGATGCTTACCGGCTGCGAGATCGACATCTTTGAGGAAGCAAAGAATGCCAATGTTAACCTGCTTAAGCTTCCGTTTATTGCCCTCTTTGGTAAGAGCGATCAGACTGTTACCCTCTATGGCTTAAACGTATACCCGCAAACTATCCGCGCCGCCCTTGAGCACCCAGAGCTTATTGATCACGTTACTGCTCGCATGAGTATGCATACCAAGTACGACGATAACCAAGACCAGTACATTCATGTGTTAGTAGAACTTCACGATGGCGTTGCTGGAAGTAAGGCTCTCTTAAACCAAGTTAGCGACATCATTCACGGCACCCTCCTCAATAACAACTCTGAGTATGCAGCCCTCACCGAAAAGATCGGCGAGAAGCGCTCACTTCCTCGCGTTGAGCTCGTTGCCTACGGCACCACCGTGCCCGACCGCGGTAAAAAACAGCCATGGATTATCAAGTAACCATCTTCCAGAAGCCCTCAACTGAGCTAAGTAAGCTGCGGGCGAACAAAGATGTCCGTAAAGTCGACCTGTTTCTGCACTCACTCGATGAGTTGTTTGAGGTAGAACATCCCTGGTTAAAGTCTGGCGAC
Organism: uncultured Candidatus Berkelbacteria bacterium; assembly: GCA_937895715.1. Classification (GTDB taxonomy): domain Bacteria; phylum Patescibacteriota; class UBA1384; order CAILIB01; family CAILIB01; genus CALBLZ01. Next base: position 14,782 of record CALBLZ010000280.1, on the reverse strand, counting down.
CCGGTATACGAGCCAACCAAACAGCACTACCTGGCCGACTGGAAAGATCGCGGCCCACTCGATGAGCAGGGAGTGTGGGCATATTACCCATGGAACAACACCCTCATTCACCTTCCTGACAAAGCCACATTCTGGCGCTTGCGCACCTGCCGTAATCGAAACCTGGTATTCGAAAAAGAGCAAGAAATCCTCCTGACTAAACGGATTGGTGTAGCCGGCATGAGCGTGGGCTCAAATATTCTGAGCATGCTCGCAATGTCCGGTGTGGGCATGGGATACAAGATTGCAGATTTCGACACCATCTCTATCCCAAACCTCAACCGCCTCTCGGCGCCACTTTGGGCTGTCGATATGCACAAGGGGCTCTACTTTGCTCAACGCACCCTCGAACTCGATCCATTCCTCGAGGTTGAGCTCTTCGACCAAGGTCTGACTGACAAAACCATGCAGCGCTTCTTCTTGGAGCCAAAACTTGACCTCTTTATCGAAGAAGTCGATAACGCCGTGGTTAAGCTACAGAGTCGCCTGTTTGCACGAGAGCACCGCATTCCCTTGATCATGGCCACCGACAACGGCGACGGCATCTTCGTAGACGTTGAACGCTACGATCTTGAGCCAGACCTCATGCCATTCCACGGCCGCGCAAGCCAAAAGCTTCTGGATAGTATCCGAGAGAACATGAGTTTTGCCGAGCGCATGGCCCTCATCTCTGACATTGCAGGGCTCAATGAGGCTGCCCCTCGGATGCAAGATTCCATTCAAGAAGTAGGAACTTTCCTCAACACCTGGCCCCAACTGGGGATCGCAGCCGTTACCGCTGGTACTGCCACAACCTTTGTTGCAAAGCGAATTTTGCTTGGTAAGCACATGCCAACCGGACGCTACTACTTGGCACAAGAAGATGCATTTGTACCCGATTACACCTCACAGCGCGAGGTTGAGCGGCGCGCGAATCACACCACCAAGACAATGCGCGGATTCCGCCAGTTTCAGCAGTATCTAAAGGACCTAGGAGACCTATGAGCCTACGCCTGCCACACACCGACCTGCACCCCCACATTTGGGAGATCAACCCGAGCGAGTGCCCACCTGCTACAAAACCTGCTGAGCTCCTCACCTTTTTGCTTCGCTATGCGATTCTTGCGCCATCAGTCCACAATACCCAGCCATGGCAGTGCTCGATTACTGGCGCCTCACTCACCCTGCGCCAAGACCCGAATGTCCAGCTTCGAGATTCCGATCCTACAGCCCGAGAAACATACATTAGCTTCGGTGCTTTTGTCGCCAACCTTGAGATAGCAGCTAAAGCCTTTGGTCATTCTCTCAAAATCTCATGGCTACCAAGTGGCTACCGTGACCTTTCCCACATTGCCGAAATTGAACTTCACCCGGGGAAGAAAGAGACAAGTCCAGATACCGAAGCTCTCGACGCGCTGCGCCATCGTCGTAACTATCGTGGAAAGTTTACCAGTGAGAACGTGCCACAAGCGGTGATTAGTGAGCTACAAGCACTTCAGACACCGCGCTCTGAAACCAGCCTTACGCTGGTTACCGACCGACCGCTCCAAAAAAAGATTGCCGCTTTGATTCAGTTAGCCGCCACCTTTGGGTTTAGTAACCAAAAGTTCCGCCGTGAGCTCGCGGACTTTATTGTTCCAAACAACACCAAGCGGCTCGACGGTATCCCCGGCTACGCTTCTAACATACAGTCAACCTTTTCTTCCCAGATGATGCCCCACGTCATACGGGGAGCGAATATTGGTCCTTGGCAAGGTCGCACCCTGCGAGATGCGGTGCTATCTGCTCCCGTACTTGCCTGCATTGGGGGCACCGACGACGCATACCACGGATGGCTTTCCAGCGGCTACTACCTGCAGCAGGTACTTACCACAGCCACCAAGCATGGACTCGCCCACAGTATTTGGGCAGCCCTTATTGAGCTTCCAGGAGCCTCACCAAAGCTGCAGCGCATGGTTGGAACGCCGCACCGCCCCCATATCTTCTTTGGCCTTGGACATGCCTCTCAGCTCCCTCGGCATAGCGCTCGGAAACCAGTAAGTGCCATACTAAAGAAGCACTAATCGCGTAACAAGGAGGGTTGAGTGCTCGAGCTCGTCATTCTAGTTATCTGTATCGCAATCAGTCTGTATGTCGGCATACTGACTGTTTTGGCACGCCCAGACAGTCACACCAACCGAATCTTCGCTGTATTCGTCGTTGCCACAGTCTTTTGGCTCGGGGTCAACTACGTATCTACACAGACACTTAACATTATGTGGCTCCGCTTTGTAATGTTCTTCGCAGTGTTGCAGGTCTCCTCTCTCTTCCTCTTTGTGCATACGTTTCCCAGTCGCAAGATTGTACTTAAGGCAAAGACGCTCACCCTCTTCTACGTAACGACGGTTGGAGTACTCATACTTACCCTCACCCCGTTGGTGTACAACCGCTTTGAAAACGGAGAGCCAATAGTCGGGTTGGGCATCCCCGTATTTGCCATCTACGCCCTGGGCCTTCTGGGCACAACTATATTTTTGCTGATACGCAAAACACTCGCCTCGCGTGGCGTAGTGCGCTCCCAGATGCGCAATATTTCGCTGGGGATTATCAGTAGCTTTACGTTTATTGCTATCTCAAACTTTCTCCTTGTCGCCTTCTTCCGCAACACCTCGTTCGTAGCTTTGGCACCACTTGCCGCTTTGTTCCTCTTTGGGATTATTTCTTACACCATTCTCACCCAGCAGCTTTTCGATGTACGACTGATTATCAAGCGTACGCTTATCTTCACCCTCCTGCTGCTGTTCGTCTTTATCTTGTATGGCGGAATCTTACTCCTGTTTAGCCAGGGGTTCAGCACGTTTTACGGAAACTACAGCAACCTTATTAAGTTTGCCGAAGTCGTTCTCATTGGGCTTACCTTTAACGGGTTTAAGGAGTGGGCAGAGCGACGGGCCGATCTGTGGCTATTCCGCGACCAGCGTGAACGAGAAGATCTAATGCACTCACTCAATGATCAGCTCAATCAAGCGCTCGACCTCCACACCGCACTTGATGTAATTGCTAAGCACGCTTCAAAGAGCCTCCACGTTGAACTACGTCGAATGGTCGCCTATATTTTTCAAACAACGAATGAGCTTACCGAGCAGCAAGATATTGAGCTTAAAGAGCTGTACTACCAAAACTACCCGAACGCGGCGGGTGTAGCACTCGATAAGCAGGATGGGTTCATTACATTCTTTAGTAAGCGACAAGGCAGCCTGTTTGTAGATGACCTGCTACACGAAGTAGAGCAAGAAAAGGTGTTGATAGCAACCAACAACCTTCCGATTCACGGACGCTCAGAGTTTATTCGCCAGCACGCCCTCAAAAATGCGGTGCACTCCAAGCTAAATGCACTGCATGCAAGCGTGGCTATCCCCCTCTATATAAAGAATAAGCTGATCGGACTTATCGTACTTTCAACTAGCTCAGGCCGGATCGATTTATCACACGAGTCCCTGGACTTTTTGAATCAACTTTCAGCCCAATCTGTTTCTGGTATTCAGAAAGCCAACCTCTACCAGGTTGATCAAATGAAAACTGAGTTTGTGTCGATTGCCTCGCATGAGTTGCGCACACCGCTCACCGCCATTCGCGGGTACCTCTCAATGATTGTCGATGAAAAGATTGCTGGGCAGGAGCTCTCTGAAGAGAAGCAGGAGTACCTCAGGCGCGTGTTCAATATTGCTAAGCAGCTCGCGAGCCTAGTAAACGACCTATTAACTGTATCTCGAATTGAATCCGGCAAAATGGAAATTAAACCTGAGCCACTGCAGGTTCTCGATATCGTTCGCGACTGTGTAACGGCCCAGCAGCGTACGGCGGCGGCCCGAGATGTTACGGTGCGCCTCATAGAGCCGACTCACCCGCTACCCCGCGTACTTGTGGATCCAGTTGGGTCCAAGGAGGTAATCATGAACCTGATCGCTAACGCTATCAGCTACAACAAGGCGCGTGGCCACGTGACGGTAAGCTTCAAGCACTGGCGAGCTGAGCGACAAGTTGAGATCACCATTAGCGACACCGGTATCGGAATTAGCAAAGAAAAGATGAAGCACCTCTTTGAGCGTTTCTACCGAGTGGATTCTGCTGAAACCACCGGCATCGCCGGCACAGGACTCGGTTTGTACATCTGTAAGCTCGTGATGGAAAAGATGGGCGGCACAATCACTGCAGAGAGTACCGAGAAACGCGGCAGTACTTTCCGGGTATACGTTCCAGTTGTGGCTGGGTAACATAGCACTATGACTTCATACGTAGCCGTCGCCCTTGCTGCCTCCGCCACCGCCATCCTTGGCATGGGAGCACTTACCTATCTGTTTAGTCGAGAAAAGCTAATCCCCCGAGGCTTCCTTATTCTCTGTCTGCTGGTAGCTGTTTGGGTTGCCGCAACCTACGGCATTCAAGAGTCAAACTCGAATACCCTCCTGTTTTGGGTTCGTGCATCACACGCCCTGGTGGTACCTGCTCTGATTCAGCTCTACCTCTTCCTCGGACTATTCTCCTCTGCCCCTGCGCACGACAACACGCCGCGCGATACAACCTTGCAAGTTGGAATCGGTGCAATTGTACTGGCACTTGGCTTTTCTCCATATATGATTGTTTCGGCTAAGTTTACCCCCGAGCACTACAGTGTTGTATACGGCTGGGGCATGTACGTTTTTGGGGCGTACGCCATCTGGTGGACATACAGTGTTGTACGCCAAATCAGGCTCAGACTCCGTGGTGCTCATGCCGCACAGCGTGAACAGCTCCGCATATTCCTGATTGCAACCGCCACCACCAGCCTCTATGCCATAGGGAGTGATATCGTACTCCCTCTCCTCGGTTACCGTTTCTTGGTAGATACCGGGCCAGTTGCAGCCCTCATTCTGTGTGGCATGACAGCCTACGCCATTACCAACCAGCGAGTGCTCGATTTGCGCCTCGCGATTAAGCGCATCATCGTTTTCACTACTGTTCTGGTGTTCATTGCCGTAATGTACGGCACCTCTGTCTGGATCACTAGCGCTGCTGCGCTGCTCCAAAGCAGCCAAACACAGCTATTCGTTGATCTACTGATTGCCGCTATCGTAGCTTTCTCTGCGCAGCCTCTGCGCCGCTACACCTCTGGCCTTGTAGATGCACTGTTGTTTAAGCAGAACTACGACGAGCAAGAAGTGGTGCGCAGCCTAGTAGTACACCTAAATGGGGTTATCGGTCTTGATGAGGCAATTGAACTGGTAATGAACAGTCTCTCACGCACGCTGCACCTAGAACATGCAGTAACCTATGTCTTCCCTCAGCCTGGCCACGAGAACGAGCAGCCAGTTCGTATTCGTCATATCGGGTACGAAAAGACCTCAGACCTCCCCTTAGCTGAGTCTGACGGTATCTACGGGTACTTTAGCAAGCATGCCGAAATCGTTTCTGTAGAAGAGCTCGAGGCAAGTCACCTCCATGCAAAAATCCGTCCGCTTACTGATAAGCTTCACCGCATCGGTGCATCCATCGTAATTCCGCTGCACATTAAACGGGGTGAGTTGATTGGTCTGATCTGTATCTCAAAGAAGCTCTCGGACTACCAGTTCACTAAACAAGATCTTAACTTGCTGAATATTATCGGTGAACAGGCCATCTCTTCAATTCAAAAAGCCCGCCTCTACGAGAACGATCAGGCAAAGAATGAGTTTGTTTCAGTGGCCTCACATGAGCTCATCACCCCAATTTCTGCAATCGAAGGGTACTTGAGTTACGTAATGAAGCCCCTCCCGCACGAGAAAAAACTCAAGCCACAAACAATCGAATACCTTGAAAATGTGCGCTCGTCGGTGCACCGGCTCTCGGCCCAGCTTAAAGATCTCCTGGATGTGTCCCGAATTGAATCGGGAAAGATGAATATGGACTTTAAAGAGCACGACATTATCAAGCTGATCCAGGACACCATGAGCCAGCTGCGCTTCGTAGCCGAGGATAAAGGCATTACACTCAACTTTACCGCGCCACGTGAGAGCATCCCTCACATCTGGGCTGACGGCGACCGCGCAATTCAGGTGCTCGTGAACCTGATTAGTAACGCAATAAAGTACAATCGAGAAAAAGGCACGGTGACGATTACCGCAAGCATTCTGCGCTCCGAAGGGCTTGTTGAAGTATCCGTCAGCGACACCGGATTTGGGATGAAGGCAGAACAGATGACTCACCTATTCGAAAAATTCTACCGCATCGATTCCGCTAAAACAGTTGGCATTGTTGGCACCGGGCTAGGACTCTACATCACCAAGAGTATCGTTGAGCGCATGGGCGGCACAATTTCAGTTGAATCAGTAGAAGAAAAAGGCACAACCTTTACGTTCACCGTACCGGCTGCCGGCCGAGCTAATCCTATTTTGAACTAAAAAACCGCCCCCGTTTTAGAGAGGGGCGGTTTATATACGCTTTGTGCAACTAGCGAGCGCTGTAGGCATTCTTTACTGCACGCTTTGCTCGGAGGTGAGCTGACACTGAACCAGCAGCGGCTACTGCTGCTCCCGCAAGTACAATGAGGGCTAGCGGAGAAGCACCGGCTTTTGGCAGTGCGCCGGCAGCTGGTACGTTCACCTTTACTGCTGGGGTAGCCGTGGCTACTGCAGTAGGAACTGGCGTAGCCGTAGCGGTAGGGCTCGGCGTTGGTGTAGCCATGCTCAGATTGATCTGAGGGGCAACATCGTTATTCTTGGCGGCGTTGCGAGTATTTACACGGTAAATTGCCCAACCAGACACCACAATAAGTGCCAGAAACACGAGGAATACGAGGAATGAGCGCATAGATAGGTAGTTACCAATAGCTAGTGTATGTGCAGGACACTATCAAAAAATTGCAAAAAATGCTAGTGGAGCACTTAATCTGTTCACACTATTTGCTAATAAACCACACAACTAGCATAGGATTGCAGGTATTAAAAAACGACCGTAGGATGTTACTCCTACGGTCGCGTTGTCAGTTTGCTGCGCAACGTTGCGCAGCTCGCTTACGGTTGGTCGTCGCCCGTCGCGGGTGGAGTCGCTTCGGGAGGAGCGACTTGATCAAGCCAGTTCCGCACCTCGGCCTCTAGTTGGCTCGCCTGCTCGCGCAAGCGCCGAACCTGTTCCTTCCACTCCTCTGAGGAAGTTTCTGGAACGAAGCTCGCCTGTGCTGATTTAGCCGCAGCTAGAGCCATCTCAGCTTGACGTAGAGCTGGCTCAGCCTGCTCTACCTGAGCGAGCAGGTGCTCTAGCTCCTCGAGCGAAGTGATGTTGCCAAGTTTGAAGTTGGCCACATCTACCTTGAGGGCAGCCAGCTGGTCGGCCAGCACGCTTGAGAGCTTCGCCTCTTCGTGCTGCTTGAGCTGCTCGCGGTGAGCAGCCTGCGCAAGCTCGTTCGCTCGCTCGGCAACGGCCTGGGCGTTGGCATTGAATGCCGTCACCTCAGCCAGTCGGAGCTGATACTGAGCCTCAGCTTCTTCCGTTGCCTTTTCATGCGCAGCCTTCGCATCTTCGGTTTCCAGCACATGTTTCTCTGCGAGCTTCAACGGCTCCGACTCGTTATAGTCATCAACCGCTTGCTCCGCCTCGGCATCTCTGCGGGCGGCATCCCTGGTGGTCATGATAACCAAGAAGCTGAAGATGAACGGGATCGTTCCCGCCACCACCAGCTTTATAAGCAAGTCGGGCCCAAACCCGGCTGTTGCAGAGTCTGTCAGCACCCTGCGATTGGCCTCGAGAATGGTAATGAGCCGGTACGCTCCGGAGAGCTCCGCCACCACCATGGCCATAAAGACAACCCAAGGCCACACCACTGGAATCTTCTTCTTGAACCCTTCCCGAAAGACGGGCTTGGTTAAGAAGGCGAACCCAATCATGATCCCACCTCCGACGAGCAGGGCTGTGAGCGCCTGGGTCGGTCCTTGGAAGAACGTTCGCTCCTGAAGGAGCCCCGTCGCTGCCATGAGGCCGATTCCTAGGAAAAAGCCCGCAACGATGTCCAACATGATCATTAGCCAACTTATCGGCAATGACTCAGGCTTTGGTCGCGGCACGAACGGCGTAGCAGTCGGTGGCACGAATGCCGCAACTTCTACGCGCTCAGGAAGCTTCATCAGCTCCGGAGGCGTTAGAGTGAGAGGGCCGGGCGCAGGAACCAGTCCTTGCCGTACTTCCTCAGGAGCTTTCCCTTGCAGGAAGAGGTCGGCGACCTGGGGCTTGTACCCCCGGTGGCCGACAATCCTTCTCGGGATTGCTTCTGCAACGGACTTCCGATCTGCTTCAACCACTCCCGTGAGGGGTAGTCCGAGCAGGTCGTGCGCAATCTTCTGAGCGGCTGAGAGCGGTGCGTGGTGCGCTGCTTCGGCCTGGTCAAACGATTGCTGAGCCTCATCGAGGGCTACGGTCAGATCACTCTGCTTCTTTGCATTGCGACCTTCAATCTCTCTCGAGATCTCCTCAGCCTGCCTGGTCGTGGCGTCTGCTTCGCTGGCTGCCGCAGTTGCGGTAGTGAGCTTGGCTTGAAACGCAGTCCTGTCCACGGCATGAATGCCTTGGACTCCTTCGATTCTCTGTTGCAGTTCCTTCATTTCAGCAGTTCTCTTGCCCTTTCGAGCGCCGTTTCAGTGTTGTTTTGGTCGAACACAACGACCTTGGGCGATGCTGTGCCGAAGAGCTCATCCATTTGCTTGCGCATCTGGACACCCTGCGGTTGACCATCTAGCTTTGCGCCGGGGGTATCCCGAAGCAGCTCGATCTGCGCTTGGGTAAGCGCATTGGTCGCCGGACCGACGACAACACCTCGTACATTGGGGTGCGCGACAAGCTCACGAGCCAGCTGCTTAGCCACCTCCAGGTCGTGGATTTCACCATCGCTGGCGAAGTACACGACAACAGGCTGGGCTGAGAGCTTAACCTTGGTCAAGAGCTCGCGAAGCATAGGATGCCAACGAGTCTTGCCCCAAACCGTGGGAGGCACCTTGGCGATCACGTCGTCAAGGGTAGCAAGCTCTGAAACTTCCCTCACCTGAGTGGTGTCGATCACCAACCGGGTATCGGGAGGCCCAAAGGCATAAACGGAAAGGGAAATGGATTCCCTACCCGCCTGCAGTCCCTCGTTCGAGAGTGTCTTGGCGAACCGGACTTGCTCTGGCTGGAGCGTCCGGCTGCTCGTGGTGGCGTCAAACGCGACCAAGAGGCTGATTGGCGAAGGCGGTTGCTGACATCCGGCGGAAAACGCCAGAGACAACAGCACCAAAAGTGGCAAGAAACTGTTCTTCAAATCCTTCATGTCAAGGTCCCATCCAGCCCTCTTAAGGCAACGATGAATTCCGGCGCATAGTACACTATCAGAGCCATTTTGTCAAGATTACTAGACCAGTAGGCTTGGCGGACTCAGTTCACTGTAAAGACAATCTCTGCTACACTCTCTGCATGCGCGTGTATTCTTTCACCACCACAACAACTACCCCTTCCTGCGAAGGTTAGTTTTGTAGTTGAATGCAACGCAAACCGCCTTCGCCAGAAGGCGGTTTTTCTTTATCCCTAATGTCACTCTATGACAGACACAATTGACCCTGATACACCTTTCCACCAGATTATTCACCTGATAGCATAGTCCTATATGTCCCACCTCAATTCTGCCCCCCTCGACGTTAAGCGTCACTCCGCCGGTCACTTACTCGCAACTGCCGTGCTGCAACTCTTTGGCGACACCGTACAGTTTGGTGTTGGTCCTGTTATTGAATCTGGTTGCTACTACGATTTTGTACTCCCGCGCACCTTCACCCCAGAAGATATGCAGGCGATTACCAAAAAATATCATGAGTTGCTCAAGCGCAACCTGGTATTTAAGCGTGTCGAAGTAGATCTTGAAGACGCTATCAAGCGCTTTAACGATAAAAAGCAGCCCCTTAAGGTAGAACTCCTCGGCGACCTGAAAAAGTTCGGCACCACCAAGCTCGACGAGCAGGCTCGTGAAGCGCTCGGTGGCGAAGGCAAGCCTGTTATTAGCATTTACACCATCGAAGATGCGGCAACTGGCGAGATTCTCTTTGAGGACCTCTGTCGTGGGCCACACGTAGCAGAAGTAGCAGAACTACGCGGCATGGGTGTGCAAGCTGACAGGTTCTCTGCCGCCTACTGGCGCGGCGACCAAGAGCGCGGAATTAGCATGCAGCGCATGTACGCCCTCATCTATGATTCAAAGGAAGAGCTAGATGAAGCAATTCGCGTTCGCGAAGAAGCAATTAAACGCGATCACCGCAAACTCGGCCGCGAGCTCGAGCTCTTCTTCTTCCACGAAACTGCACCTGGCCTGGCCTACTGGCTGCCAAAAGGACTCACCCTCAAAAACACCCTCATTGAGTTTTTCCGTCAGTACCACCGCGAGCATGGCTACCAGGAAATCGCGTCTCCTCTTATTAACAAGAAAGAGCTCTGGGAGATTTCTGGGCACTGGCAGTACTACAAAGATGACATGTTCCTTACCAAGTCGAAGAGTGATGAGCAGTGGGCTCTTAAGCCAATGAACTGCCCGAATGCGATGGTTACGTTTGGATTCAAGAGCCGCAGCTACCGCGACCTTCCCCTGCGTTTTTCAGATAGCGACATTCTGCACCGCGACGAAATTCCCGGCGCGCTGCACGGCTTAATGCGAGCCCGCTGCTTCTGCCAGGATGACTCACACAACTTCATTACCGAAGAACAGATTAAGGATGAGGCAGCCGCTATCTTGCAGATTGCCCGTGACTTTTACGGCGCCTTCGATATTGCAGATAAAGTTAAGCTTTATTTAAGCACCCGACCAGACGACTACATGGGCGACATTGAAACCTGGAACAAGGCCGAAAAAGAGCTTGAAGAATCGCTGAAAAAATCAGGCTTTGACTACGGAATCAAAGAGAAAGATGGCGCCTTCTACGGGCCAAAGATTGACATTCACTTCCAAGATTCGCTCAAGCGCGAGTGGCAGTGTGGCACCATTCAGCTCGACTTTCAGCTGCCCCGCAACTTCGGCCTCACCTACACCGCAGAAGACGGCTCTGACAAGACTCCCGTAGTATTCCACCGCGCAATCTACGGCTCCCTCGAGCGCTTCATTGGGATTATTCTTGAGCACACGGCTGGCCGCCTCCCATTCTGGGTATCACCGGTTCAGGTTAAGATTCTGCCACTCAACGACAACATGGAAACGTATATGAGCGAGGTTGTTGAGATTGTTAAGAGCGTAAGCCTGGAGTTTCCGATCCGGGGCAACGAGATCCGCTACGAAGTTGACCACCGCACTGAATCGCTCGGCAAAAAGATTCGCGACGCTGAATTAGAGAAGGTTCCCGTGATCCTGATTATTGGGCCAAAAGATGAGGCTGCTCAAGAAGTAAGTGTACGCACCCAGGCTGGCGAGCAGAAAGTTGCTATCAGCGCTTTGGCTGATTTCCTGACGAGTTATAACCCAGCGACTGTTAGCGCGGAATAGCTTAGTTTGCCAAAAAGGCCGTGGTTACGGCCTTTTTTTGGTAGCAGCATAGCGTAGCTGCTCTTCTTCTACCCTATCAGCGAGGATCATTTTGATGAGTGACTGGTAAGGAACGTCGCGCTTGTTGGCCATTCCTTTAATCTTGGCCAGTAGCTCCTCGGGTAGGCGGAGTGAGATTGATTCGGTAGAAGGCTTAAGGTTAGGAAATGTCACAAGCTCGAAATCATCAGGCTTGTAGTAGTCTGTAAGGTCGTGATCAAGCCAGAAATTTCCCTTCTCATTCTTTACGTAGGTTTGCTTAGTCATGATTTACATTATTTAGGTCTAGGTAAATACCAGCTTCTTTTCGATGAGCGTCCCTTGCCATAATTACTCGCAATCTCCCCTCACGAACTGTAAAGGCTATAACGATTACTCTACCCTGCACAGTAACCCCCAATGCCTGAAACCGATCCTCTTCCTGAGAGTGTTGAATATCCGGGAGTATAACAGGTCGGTTCCTAAACACTTCCTCTGCTTCCTCTTTACTCACTCCGTGCTTAAGCTGGCTTTTGCATTCATTCGCAGAATCCCACTCAAACTCCGCCGAAACATTCTCTCTCATAGTCGATGATTACTGCTAGATTGTATATTACAGTAATATACAAAATCAATCGTCACAACCTAGTCCAGCGGCTGGACACACTCTTTACTATTCTCGAACCGTGGTATACTAACTGCGAACATACCGTAACGCACACCTATGGCATACGAAGGCACAACTATCCTTCTGGCTGAAGACGACATTATTCTCTCAGAGCTCTACACCGAACGGCTCAAGCAAGAAGGCTTCACCGTGGTTCACGCTGGTAACGGCGAAGAAGCCCTCGAGTTTGTAAAAGAGTACAACCCGTCGCTTATCATTCTCGACATCATGATGCCTAAAATGAACGGCCTCGATGTACTCAAAAACCTCAAGGAAAATCCGGTTACCAAGAATATTCCGGTTATTATCGTTACTGCTCTTGTCCAGGAAATCGAAAAGCTCAACAAGATCATGACCCAGGCCGATGCCTACATCGTAAAGTCAGAAGTCTTGCCAGGTGAAATTATCGAAGAGGTTAAAAAGCGTCTCAACGCCGCCGCCGAAATTGCCATGGGCGGCACCCCTGCTGCTCCTGCAGCCTAAGCACACGCTAAAAAGAAGGCTCCCTCCGGAGCCTTCTTTTTATTGGAACGGATTCGGCTTGCCGAGTGTGTTAGGATCTACCACAACCTCCGGACCCTGACGCTTGTTGTCTTGGTTTAGAGAAAGCTTGGGGAGCGTATTGGCGGTAATATTCCCCTCTTTCTGTTTTGCAAGGCGCTGCTCGACTTCTGGACGAAGATGCTCCTTTGCAACATCAGTTTGCAGGTAGTACCACGCACCACCAACACAAGAACCAAGGGCAAGGAGTGACAGCACGTAGAGCAGTCGCGTTGTTCCTGCAGGAGAGATCGAAAAGCTTAGTTTAGACTTTTGTTTCATTTGGTAGGTGTTGGAGTAGCGGCTGGTGTGGGAGGGTATGAAAAGGCAGCTGCGGTAATTTGTGCAGTCTGCGCAGCACCAGTGCCAGTAAATGTAATGTCGAGCACCTGGAGTTCTCGATTTAACTGTGACAGCCCAATTACAAAGGCTTTCAGCTGATCGTAGGTTCCTGCAGCATTTAGCAGTACTGGCAGCTGCTTAACCCCAGCCGGAAGCTGTACTGAACCCGCTGATTTCGCTTGTGCACTCGTAGTAGCTGGCAGACCGCCCGCCGTACTGGCCTGGAGACTAAGTGTTGTGAGGGTAATTCCACTTGCTTTTGCCCAGCTCTCAATCTGAATTGAAAGATCGTACACACTATCTTCGCTCGGTAATAGTGGTGCCACAATGGCTTCCCGCTCGGTCACAACCTGGTCGATTAAGAGCTGCTGCTTTCCTTGGCTCAGCGCCGTATCGGCAACGCCACGTGAATACTCATCGAGCAAGTCTACCGTGGCAAAGGCGTGGCTCACTGCCGAGATGCGTGGAGCCAGTGCGTACCAGTACCCGGCAGTCATGGTTAGGCTGAATACAACGAACACAACGGTAATGGTGCTGATTCGCTTCATTTGTTTCGCTTATAGAGGGCCACTGACTGTGGGAATTCCGCCACTACCGTAAATTGTACCAAGCCAGTAGCTGGCGAGTAGCTGTACGATTCTACGGCAGAACGTGTTAGTTCCTTATTCTCTTTTAGCAGGCCAATAAAGCCAGCCATACTTAAGTTTGAAGGGGCGCCACCCGAGAATTTGAGCTCAACTCCCGTTGTTTTTGTAGCTGCTGTATAGGAAGTAAGTGTAATATCCTTTGGAATCAGCTGCTCAGCCCGGGCAAACACTACTGACCAATCTATCTCTGTTAAAGCCAGTGAGTTGAGTGCACTGGTGCGCTGGGTAACGCCGGTGAGCCGAGTGCCTAGTGCAGATTTTTCCTCTGCTTGCTGAGCACCAGACGCCGCCGTTAGGACACGTTCACGTGTGGCAATATCTTGATCGAGCCCCTCCTTGATACGGTCGAGAAGGTAGGCACTTCCAGCAACGATACCGCCGGTGAGCATACAGGCGACGACTGCCCACGGAACTAACTGCCTCCGGTAGGCCCGACGCATCACATCTGCCGGGATGAAGTTAATCTGGTGATTAGTAAGCATCTTCATCCGCGCCCCCCAAGTGAAAAGATTGAGGTACCCACAGCAGCCAGTACGCTCTCATTAATTGGATCGAAGCAACGAACCTGTGGGTCGAGCTTAGCAAGCTTCTGTTCGATGAGCTTTGCCATGGTTTCACCTAATCGCTCACGCTTTGCCGGATCACTACCTACCAGGTATAACCACTCAACCGGCATAGCTTCTTCGGTGCGATTTTGGTAGAGCTTAACCAGGTGTATGAGCTCGTCTGCCACCACGTCTGCGTGCTCGGCCTCGGTTTGGCTTGCCATCATTTGCATTATTGTTGTCGCCCAGACTACCCCACTCTGAATAAGCGCCACAACGACCTGGTCACGAATCAGTTCTGCTACTAGCACTGGCTGCACATGGCTGGGTGGAACCAGTGCGCGTGCAAGTGCGTTGGCACGCGGCTCAATACTCGTAACTGTAAGTTTCGCCATGGCTGTTACCGCTAGCCAGTCTTGAACAATGCTTTTTTCAACAGCAACAACTGCAATCTGTTGCGTGCCAGTGGGCACTGCTGCTTCTCTCTTTTTTTCTTCCTTGGTCTGCTTGGCGCCCTTTTCCTTGGCCA
>CALBLZ010000279.1 GCA_937895715.1 uncultured Candidatus Berkelbacteria bacterium | reverse complement strand
AGTGCCTGCCAACCACGTGCCAGAAGCATCGGTAATACGTGGGACACAAGCGTTACCCGGATTCACTGGGCGTAAAGAGATGCGTAGGCGTCTAGAAAAGTTCTGTGTTAAATCTCAAGGCTCACCCTTGAAACTGCATAGAAAACTCTCTGGATTGAGTCATGTAGAGAAGAAGGGAATTCCTGGTGGAGCGGTTAAATGCGTTGATATCAGGAGGAACACCAATGGCGAAAGCACTTCTTTGGACATGTACTGACGCTAAGGCTCGAAAGTGTGGGGAGCAAAACGGATTAGATACCCGTGTAGTCCACACCGTAAACTATCCCTATTAGATGTTCGAATTCTTGCTGAAATTTCTCTTCGGAGAAGGATAAGCATTATTTGAGTGTCGCAGCTAACGCGTTAAATAGGGCGCCTGTGAAGTACGACCGCAAGGTTAAAACACAAAGGAATTGACGGGGACCCGCACAAGCAGTGGAGTGCCTGGTTTAATTCGATGATCAGCGAAGAACCTCACCTGGGCTTGAACTGTAGCTGCAAACCCTATGAAAATAGGGCTCTTTCGAAGGTGCTATAGAGGTGATGCATGGCTGTTGTCAGCTCGTGTCGTGAGATGTCGGGTTAAGTCCCACAACGAGCGCAACCCCTTTCAGATGTTACAATTACTTCTGATACTGCCCCGCCCAAACGGGGAGGAAGGAGGGGATGACATCCAGTCATCATGTCCCTTATGTCCAGGGCTACACAGACACTACAATGGCGATATACAATGGGCTGCCAAACCGCGAGGTGGAGCTAATCCCATCAAAGATCGTCTCAGTTCAGATTGCAGGCTGCAACTCGCCTGTATGAAGTTGGAATTGCTAGTAATCGGACATCAGCATGGTCCGGTGAATACGTTCTCGGGTCTTGTACACACCGCCCGTCAGGGCATGGGAGTTGCTCATACTCGAAGTCTACGTTTATCGTGGCCGAAAGTTATGGGTGGCGACTGGGCTTAAGTCGTAACAAGGTAGCCGTAGGGGAATCTGCGGCTGGATTACCTCCTTTCTAAGGAGTTAATCAAACCAACTTTAACTAAGTTAAAGAATGTTTGATTCTACCCATGATTTTGATACTCAAGGAAATTTAGGACCTTGTCACTTTTTTGTATTCAAAGATATTTGAAAAATTTACCAGTAAGATGCTGGTATATTGAACACAGGCCAATAGCTCAGCTGGTTAGAGCGCACCTCTGATAAGGGTGAGGTCCATGGTTCGAGTCCATGTTGGCCTACCATTAATCAGAATACTAAATAGTAATTAGGAATTTATTTTGCTAAACTTTATAGCTCTAAATTTCTAAATATTGTTTATTGTCGGGGCCTTAGCATAGCTGGTTTATTGCGCCTCATTTGCAATGAGGAGGTCAAGGGTTCGAATCCCTTAGGCTCCACCATTTTTTGTTGTTTAATTAAAGTTGCAAGACGTAAATTAGCCAACAAAGTTGGTTATAAACTTTGTTCATTAAAAACTGAATAGAAAGATATAATACAGATTTTAAGTCGAGAGAAGTTAACAAGGGCGTATGGTGAATGCCTTGGCACAAAAAGCCGATGAAGGACGTAACAAGCTGCGATAAGCATGGATGAGCTGCTAATAAGCGTTATTAATCCATGATTTCCGAATGGGGAAACCCACCTGTTTACAGGTATTAAACACTGAATACATAGGTGTTTGAATGGTAAGTCTGGGAACTGAAACATCTTAGTACCAGGACGAAAAGAGACAAACAATGTTATTCCCTAAGTAGTGGCGAGCGAACAGGGAAGAGCCTAAATCTAGAATTGTTCGTAATACTTCGGATCCCGCTTTGCGGAGGATGTAGTATTACAACTGTATTGGCAGTATAACAATCTAAGAAGTTGTAGGATATAGACGTATTGATCCCAAATGATCATAAAATAAGTCAAAAAATTTATAATTAGTAGAATTCAGATGGAAAGCTGAGCCATAGTACGTAATAGCCGTGTATATGAAGGTTATAAGTCTTATTAGTTTATAATTCCTAAGTACTACCACATAGGTGAAATTTGGTAGGAATCATCCTGACCCATCAGGAAAGGCTAAACACTTTTTGTGACCGATAGCGAACAAGTACCGCGAGGGAAAGGTGAAAAGAACCCCTGTTAGGGGAGTGAAATAGAACCTAAAACCGTACGCTTACAAACAGTAGGAGCCATGTTTACATGGTGACTGCGTGCCTATTGAAGAATGAGTCTGCGAGTTAATAGACACTGCCAGGCTAAGGAGTTCTGCTCCGGAGCCTAAGCGAAAGCAAGTCTGAAAAGGCGATTAAGTAGTGTTTATTAGACCCGAAGCCAGGTGATCTAACCATGAGCAGGTTGAAGTTGGTAGAAATACTAATGGAGGACCGAACGGTTTAACGTCGAAAAGTTATCCGATGACTTGTGGTTAGCGATGATACGTCAACCGAACCTGGCAATAGCTGGCTCTC
>CALBLZ010000278.1 GCA_937895715.1 uncultured Candidatus Berkelbacteria bacterium | reverse complement strand
AATTTCTGCTTTAACCAATCTTCAAGAATTTTGATTGTTCCCTTTGTGGTTACGACGATTTTTCCATCATGCCTAGTCTCTTCTGTTGTAAATGGCACATCGTTTTGGAAGAATTCTCTGCTTATGTTCTCGGAGATTGCTTTATCGAGTGTGAGAACGAAGTTATTGAACTCTCGAAGCGTTGGACGGATGAGAAAGCAGAACTCTCTGGGTTTTTGAGCATCTGTTAATTCCTGCCGAAAAAGTGGCGGTCGTCCCATAAGCTTGCACATCTCGTTTATGACGTGTAGTTCTCCGATGAAAGCGTCGAAGATAGATACGCCTTCGTAGAACTCACCCCGAATGGATGACCGGAAGTAGTCCGGATGTAACTTGTAGTCGCCATGTAGGATTTTTGCATTCCAGATTTGTTGGTGTTCTGGACTTAAGTTCGAGAGGTAGCGAAGAAATACGGCAACGGCCCTATTGTAGTGTTCATCGTAAGAAAACCCAAATGATTCTATAAGTACTTGGTCGCGGTTTAGCATTCCTCCGGTTTCGTCGCGGATACCTATAAAGCCAGATATGTCGTCGTTTTCATAGTAATATCTAGGGTCATTGCGGTAAGCCTCAAGTGTGGTCAGGTCGAACGATGCATAGCTTAGCTGTGGTTCTCCTAGGGCGAGACGCCGGGTGAACGGGCGTCCCCTGTATTTTGCGGGTTTGACAGCTTTTCTTAGAACGGAGGTTGTTGGGTATATACAGATGTACCTAATGTCCGCTTCAGAGAGCCTTGCTATTTGGTCCTCGGACGGTAGTGCTGGAAATCTCAGTATATGGGGGTTGTCGTCAAAGTTTAGCGAAATTTCTCCGTTGCGAATAAGGTAAGTGAGGATGTCTATCAGTTCGCTCTTTTCGAGGGGGAATTCTCCTAATAGGGCCATCAGCGGAATGCCGTTAAAATCCTTTGAGCCGACGAAGAAGTTGATGATAGATTGGAGGGTTTCGCTTTCGTGATCCATATTCTGCTTGTCTTTCGTTCGCTAAGGATAGGCAACAAGTATAAGACTGAGATATAGTGACCGGCAAACAGAGTGCGCACCCGGTTGGGTTTACGAACCATCAGATAATCTGGCACCACGATGTCCCTATAGCGTAGTTCGGGCAGTGAGAGTGCCGTACAGAGTACTTCAACCAGCTTAAGTTGTTTACCCGAACAGGCTCCAAGCCTGATTTCTGCGATGCGGAAACGCTACAACTTAATATGGGTCGAGACCTAGATGAGAGATAATTCTTTATCAATCAGTTCCGTGGGGGCATCACACATCGGGTTTACCCTTGTTAGTGTAGATTAACGGACGAATGAAGATCATGAGAGGCATCATCTCTCTCCTCCCCATTGATTTCCCGTGCAGTGATTTCGATGATGTCCTCCGCTTTCGCCACCCCGACCCCTTCATTGCCCTGCTTGATGTACTCATGGATAATGCGGCTTGCCCACTGGAGG
>CALBLZ010000277.1 GCA_937895715.1 uncultured Candidatus Berkelbacteria bacterium | reverse complement strand
ATTTCGCTACCTTAGGACCGTTATAGTTACGGCCGCCGTTTACCGGGGCTTCAGTCAAGAGCTTCGCCTTGCGACTAACCCCCTTCCTTAACCTTCCGGCACCGGGCAGGTGTCAGACACTATACTGCGCCTCGCGGCTTTGCAGTGTCCTGTGTTTTTGCTAAACAGTCGCCTGGACCTATTCTCTGCGGCCTCCCATCGCTGGGTAGGCGTCTCTTCTCCCGAAGTTACGAGACCATTTTGCCGAGTTCCTTAGCCGTGAATCACTCGAGCACCTTAGGATATTCTCCTCGACTACCTGTGTCGGTTTACGGTACGAGCGCCTTATACCTATAGCTTAGAGGGTTTTCTTGGAAGCTCGCTTTACGGCATTATCCAATCGTCCAAAGACTCTCGGTACTATCGACTTTCAACTCAACTTGCGGATTTGCCTACAAGTCTCATAGCCTACTGTCTTCAACGTACTATTCCGTCAGTACGCAGCCGCTACGCCTCTCCGTCGCCCCTTCGCAGTATAAGCCGGTACGGGAATATTAACCCGTTTGCCATCAACTACCCCTCGCGGGTTCGCCTTAGGTCCCGACTAACCCTGATCCGATTAACGTTGATCAGGAAACCTTAGTCTTACGGTGAGCGGGTTTCTCACCCGCTTTATCGCTACTTATGCCTACATTTGCTTTTCTAACCGCTCCAAAAAAGCTCACACTTTCCATTCAACGCAGTCAGAATGCTCCCCTACCTATTAACTCTCGTTAATACCATAGCTTCGGTAGTGTACTTGATGCCCGATTATTTTCCGCGCAAAACCACTCGACTAGTGAGCTGTTACGCACTCTTTAAATGAATGGCTGCTTCCAAGCCAACATCCTAGCTGTCTAAGCAGTCTCACATCGTTATTTCAACTTAGTACACATTTAGAGACCTTAGCTGATGGTCTGGGTTCTTTCCCTCTCGGCACATGACCTTAGCACCCTGTGCCTCACTCCTGAACATATGTTGCAGCATTCGGAGTTCATCAGGGTTTGGTAGGCGATGAAACCCCCTAGCCCAATTGGTAGCTCTACCTCTGCAACACTAAATTTCAAGGCTGCCCCTAAAGGCATTTCGGGGAGTACGAGCTATCTCCCAGTTTGATTGGCCTTTCACCCCTACACACAGTTCATCCGGTAGCTTTTCAACGCTAATCAGTTCGGACCTCCATTTCGCTTTACCGAAACTTCATCCTGACCATGTGTAGATCACGCAGGTTTCGCGTCTACGTCCACCGACTATATCGCCCTATTCAGACTCGCTTTCGCTACGGCTCCGTTACTCCCTGTAACTTAACCTCGCCGGTGAACAGTAACTCGTAGGCTCATTATGCAAAAGGCACGCCGTCACCCTTTAACAGGCTCCGACCGCTTGTAGGCGCATGGTTTCAGGTTCTTTTCACTCCCCTGTGCGGGGTCCTTTTCACCTTTCCCTCACGGTACTATTCTCTATCGGTCTCTCAGGAGTATTTAGCCTTACCGGATGGTGCCGGCAAATTCACGCAAAGTTCCACCGGCTTCGCGCTACTCAGGTGCTTAACTACCTATTAAATGCTTGCATGTACGGGGATTTCACCCTCTATGTCTTACCTTTCCAAGTAATTCCACTTCCTTTTAATAGGCATCATGTTAAGTCCTATAACCCCGTTTTGCTAAGCAAAACGGTTTAGGCTTCTTCCCGTTCGCTCGCCACTACTTAGGAAATCACTGTTGTTTTCTCTTCCTCCGGGTACTTAGATGTTTCAGTTCCCCGGGTTTGCCTCCTTTCGGATGTTCCGACTTCATCGGAACGGGTTGCCCCATTCGGGTATCTTCGGGTCTAACGGCTGTTCGCGCCTATCCGAAGCTTTTCGCAGCTTACCACGCCCTTCATCGCCTCTGAGAGCCAAGGCATCCCCCATGCGCCCTTATTCGCTTTCGTCTCTTGCTATCTAATATCCAAACATAACTCGCGTTATATCCAAACTTCACCTTTACTGTTTTCTCACTTCTGCCAACAATGTCAAAATAACTTTCTAATTTCCTTTCTCTCTCTATTCAGTGGAGGATATCGGAGTCGAACCGATGACCCTTAGCTTGCAAAGCTAATGCTCTAGCCAGCTGAGCTAATCCCCCTTTATTGGCTTTCACTCAACTACTCTCCTACACTATAAGTAGTCTCGGGCAGACTTGAACTGCCGACCCCTACATTATCAGTGTAGTGCTCTAACCAGCTGAGCTACGAGACTCTAATATCTCCCACCAACTTCTGCTATATTATAACATGGGCAATAAGTAAACTTTAACTAAAATCAAACTATACATTCAACAACCAACTCAACGTAAAACTCTAAAAAGGAGGTATTCCAGCCGCACCTTCCGGTACGGCTACCTTGTTACGACTTAGC
>CALBLZ010000276.1 GCA_937895715.1 uncultured Candidatus Berkelbacteria bacterium | reverse complement strand
TTACAAAAACGACTTTACGAAAATGGTTGTAGATGTGTTTGGTCCAGCGTACCAAGAGCTACTCCCACCAATTGCACTCAATGCATTTTGGGAAGAAGTCTGTGGTATGCTCCAGGATAAGTACGAGGCCGAGCCACTTGCTCAGGTTGCCTAAGCCTTCTTTAGCACGTCGATAGTAATACCGAGCTCCTCTTGAATCCGCGCAATGTGCGGCTGCTGTTGCGGTGTAACAAAGGTAATTGCTGTGCCAGGTTTGCCTGCACGACCTGTGCGGCCAATGCGGTGTAGGTAGGTTTGAGAATCGAGTGGGGAGTCGTAGTTGACCACGAGCGCTATGGTTGGGATGTCGATACCGCGTGACGCAATATCTGTTGCAACTAGAATACGAAACTCTGTTTTGCGGAACCCAGTAATTGCCTCGTGGCGGCCGGCAATCGTGCGGTCGCCGTGTAGTCCGGCTACGGTGAATCCCTCAACGGCGGATAGTGCCTTGTACAGCGTTTGAGCGGTTCGCTTATTGGCGGTGAACACGAGGATTTTCCCAGGAGTGTTGTGGATAATTCGGGTGAGGAGTGCAACACGGCGCTGAACGCCAATGAGGCACATCTCTTGTTTAATCAGTGAGGTGTCGGGGCGCTCGTCGTCGATGGTGACGTGTGTAGCGTCTGGCGCGTAGCGAGCAACTAACTTAGTGATAGCGCTCGACATGGTCGCCGAAAACATCAGAGTTTGGCGATTCTTTTTACTACGGTCGAGAATTCGCTCTACCTGTGGCGCAAAACCGGAATCCAGCATGCGGTCAGCTTCGTCCAGCACAACAGCAATAACGTCGTCGAGAGTGAGGTTCTTGGCGAGCAAGTGTTCGGTAAGGCGGCCTGGGGTAGCAATAATAATACGGGCACCTGATTTAAGAGAAGCAATTTGGTTCTTTAGTTGTACCCCGCTGACTAATACCGTCGGATTCATTTTAGGAATACCCTTACTCACCCGGCTAATATTCTTGTCGAGCTGGAGGGCTAATTCACGAGTTGGAGCAAGAACTAGTACACGGCCTTCGTTCTGTAGGAGGCGGTCGATGAGGGGAAGGGCAAAGGCGAAGGTTTTACCAGTACCAGTGCGGGCCGATCCAACTACATTTGCACCAGAAAGAATCAGGGGAATTGCCTGTTCCTGAATAGGGGTGGGTGTTGTGAGGCCTTCTTTCTCGAGTGTGGCGAGCAGTTGGGCGGATAATCCAGTTTCGGCAAACGTCATGAAAAGAGGCGAGGGGTTAGTGGCTGCCATACTAGCAGGAAAGTGCGCCCAGGTCACGCACCTTCAAGATTATCGACGGATTTACTGCCGCATATGCCGGCTATCGTTGGGTAGCTGACTACTTAGCCGACTTGTTCCAGAGCTGGGTCCCAAGAATGGCGGATGCAATCAGAGCTGCCCAGCCAGCGCCGCGCATAAGGTTAAACATGTCGGGGCCAATGTTACCAGCAGCTCCGGCTACTGCTGTGAGAACTGCAGCTGCAATGGCTAGGCTGCGTGTGACGGTGTTGGTAGATTGCTTCCACACCAGATACGCACTGACAATGGTTACCAATCCTGCGGCCATACCAACGTATCGGTGAAGTGTGCGCGGTCCATCAACGATATCGTCCATAAGTACGAGTCCTAGGATAACGGCTCCGAGGAGTAACACCACCTGAAGAGCGACAGTATTTCTAGCGAGCATGTAACAGTGTTAGAGATATATACCTATAGAATACGCTGCAAAACTAGCCAAGGGAATTACTGTTTGAGTCATTGCAAGCCCTAAGATCTGGCTTTTACTCTGTAAATAGTGTATGCTGACGGCACGTACGTTGCACCACTCTCGGTACCGACTGCAACACACGCTAATCAATAACAAACATGCAGCCTGCTGTATGTTTATTGCGCCCCAGAGGCTTACTCGTGGCGTGGGTGCGCAAGCACTCCAGAGAGGAGCGGTTATGCCAACAGAAACTTACTCGGTCTTCTCGGCCGTAGTGCCTTCTTACAACGAATCTACACGCTTTCTACGAGTTATCGAGGAGCTGCTTAAGATCCCAAGTCTAGACGAGCTTATCCTCGTCGATGATGGGAGTTCAGATGAAACTAAAGAGGCTGCGATGCCATTTTCGTCTGACCCGCGCTTTAAGTATGTGAAGCACAGCAAGAACAAAGGAAAGGGCGCAGCATTACAAACCGGTGTAAAGTTAGCAAAGAATGAGGTTATTCTCTTCCTTGATGCTGACTTGGCAAACATCACAGCAACAAAGATTCTCAAGATTGTTACCCCTGTCCTTAAGGGTGAAGTCGACATGGCTCGTGGTGCCTTCCGCATGAAGCGCGGTCGAGTGACTGAATATGCGGTAAAACCTATGATGGCGATTCTGTTCCCAGGCCTCTCGTTTGAACAGCCAATTACTGGGCAAATATGTGCCAAGCGGAGCTTCCTGATTGATGCTGAGTACACCAATCGCTACGGTGTAGATATTGGCCTCCTTTTTGACGCAATTAACGCTGGCCAACGGATTGTTGAAGTTGATATCGGAAAGCTTACACACAAAGCGAATGCGGTGGCTGTTAAAGCTGAAATGAGTCGTCAAGTACTAGAGGCCATGATTGGACGAGCCGGTCTGATTCGGCATAAGTATAAGCTTGTTCTCTACAATGTAGACAATAACGTGGTGTACGCCGCCCGAATTACCAAGCTGTTTGTTCGGCTTGGGATTAACGATCAGATTGCAGCAAGCTACCGCCAGTATTTAGCAAACAATATTACTGCGGCCGAGTATTTGGAGGCACAGGCACTGCTCTTTAAGGGTAAGAACGTGTCAGATGTAGAAAAACTCGTGCAAGCGATGCCAACAACTCCATACATGAGTGAGGTAGTAAAGGCACTTCAAAAGCGTAAGTACCGGGTAGGGATTATTAGTTCCCACTTGTCACCGCTTGTGGCTCCGTTTGCCGATCGCCTTGGTGTCGACCTCTGGAATGGGGTGATGCTAGAAGAAAAAAACGGTGTGTACACTGGTAAAATTCACGCAAAATCAGCAAACTGGCTCACTTCAACCTTCGAAGAAGGTTTTAAGAAATCGTACTCCAAGATTCTGAGCACGCACCACGTTGTGCCGGCAGAAACAATCTTGGTAGCGAGTGAACAGGGACTCGTTCCTCTTCTGGATTCAGCTGGGTTAAGCGTTGCCTTCCGCCCGCGGAGCACCGAACTTAAATCATCTGCAGACAAAACGATTCAGGTACATGCCGAGCTACTAGCGATTATCGAGTAATGGCGATCTACTTAACGCGCCACAGCGAAGCTACGCATAATGCTGAGGGTATTTTTGCCGGAAGCCAGATTGATTCCAGCTTAACCGAGCAGGGCAAACTCGAAGCCATACAGCGTGGAAAAGACATTCTCGCAAAGTATAAAATTGACCGGATTATTGTGAGTGGCCTGCAGCGCTCTCAGCAAACGGGCCGACGCATTGCGCGAGAGATTGCCAGTGAAGAAATTCTCGAGATTAACCTCGATTTGAATGAGGTGGATGTTGGGAGTTTCTCAGGAAAGAGTCGCTCAGAGGCGCACCTCATTGATCCACTAGCACTGCACACCTTCATCGAAGGGGAAGTAGTAGACTGGCAGTTTCCGGCTGGACAATCGTTCCGCTCGATTAAGGATCGCTCTGATCGGTTTATCGAAACGCTCGCTGAATACCAGGGAAACACGCTGGTAATTGGTCATGCAATGATTAATCGAGTTATTCTAAATACGACCAGTAAGGATATAGCTGGTGAGTTTGCACATACCCAAATTATCGAACTATGAAATCTATTCTCTTCTTTGGCTGGTTCTTCTATCCAAAAACAGGTGGCGCCGAAACTATCCTGTTAAATCAAGCGCGCACATTGGTGCAGCGTGGCTACAAAGTGTCGGTGCTTACCTCAGTTCTCGGGGATGGTCTCGAAACCGATTCTGAGGTATT
>CALBLZ010000275.1 GCA_937895715.1 uncultured Candidatus Berkelbacteria bacterium | reverse complement strand
TGGAGTCTTATCAATAGCTGCAATTTATACATTGAAAAGGCCTTTTTTAGGTACTAACTCCGATCCTGACTTTCGTCAGGATCTCCCCTACTATTAAATATTGAACTGTCATCGTGGCGGAGGCCACGACCTCATTTTCTTCTTAACTTAATGACATTGGGCTTTCGCCACGATGACAATCAGTTATTAAAGATTGAGGAGATTCCGGTTCGTAGACCGGAATCGGATTGCAATAATGCCTGCCAGAAATTGCAATTTTTTTCTCTTTAAAATTAAGCAGTACCGCTCACTCAAATTCCGGCCTCCGGGCCGGAATCTCCCTTTTCAGCCCCAAACTAATGTCATGGCGGGACTGACCCGCCACTTCCACAATTTGCTGCGTCTTTGCGTCTTTGCGAGCAATAAATTATGCGGTCTTTTTGTTGTGTATCCTATTGTCATCCGATAGCCTGTCCGGATGTGGTTTTGAAAGAATAATAGACAATGAAGCAGGATTTTGTCCCCCTTTGGTCCAAAGGACTCCTTCGGAGAGGGGGCACGAAAGCCCTGAGCGCAGGCAGGGGGAGGAAATTATTCAATACCTCCCCCTCCCCCCTCCAGAGGAGGATAAGCAAAGTGCCCAGGTATTGTGCTCGAAAGGTAGGATTGTTACCCGATATCGGATCTGGCGAAAGCCAGAAACAAAAAAACCCTCGACAGTTTCCTGCGAGGGTTCGTTTAATCCCGATAACTTCCCGATAGCTATCGGGAGGGATGGGCACCGACCCTGGATAAACTTAGGAAACAAAAAAAGCCCAGTACAAAGAAGTACTGAGCTTTCGTTTAATCCCGATAGCTATCGGGATGGGCACCGACCCTATGTAAACTTAGGAAACAAAAAAGCCCCAATCTTACGAAAGGGGCTTTGTTTAAAATTGGGCACCGACCTACTCTCCCACCTGTTACGGCAGTACCATTGGCTCTGGCGGGCTTAACTTCTCTGTTCGGAATGGGAAGAGGTGGACACCGCCGATATAGGCACCTAAAGACTTTGCTGGTTGTTAGTTGTTGGTTGCTGGTTGTTAGGCCAAGCAAACCACCAGACTAATACCTGGCTGCTTAATTGTGTCGTTCATCTGTTTGTCGCAGGAAAGATCCAACAACGAACAACCAACAACTGACAACTAAGCCAATATCTTAACATACCGGAAAAAAGTACTTGAATAAGAAAACAACAGCATTATTAGCTACTACATCGTAGTAGTCTATCTGCCTTGTGTTCCATAAATGGAGCACGAAGAAAGCTTCGGGTAATTAGTATTACTCGGCTATGATGTTACCACCTTTACACCTGTAACCTATCAACGTAGTAGTCTTCTACGGCCCTCAATGGAAGTCTCATCTTGTGGCTAGTTTCGCACTTAGATGCTTTCAGCGCTTATCTATTCCAAACGTAGCTACTCTGCAGTACAGCTGGCGCCATAACAGATTCACTAGCGGTTTGTCCATCCCGGTCCTCTCGTACTAAGGACAGCCCCACTCAAACTTCCAACGCCCACAACAGATAGGGACCGAACTGTCTCGCGACGTTCTGAACCCAGCTCGCGTGCCACTTTAATCGGCGAACAGCCGAACCCTTGGGACCTTCTCCAGCCCCAGGATGTGACGAGCCGACATCGAGGTGCCAAACCTCCCCGTCGATATGAGCTCTTGGGGGAGATCAGCCTGTTATCCCCAGCGTACCTTTTATCCTTTGAGCGATGGCCCTTCCATGCGGAACCACCGGATCACTATGCTCTACTTTCGTACCTGATCGACTTGTTGGTCTCACAGTCAAGCACCCTTATGCCATTGCACTCTACGCACGGTTACCAAGCGTGCTGAGGGTACCTTTGAAAGCCTCCGTTACTCTTTTGGAGGCGACCACCCCAGTCAAACTACCCACCAAACAA
>CALBLZ010000274.1 GCA_937895715.1 uncultured Candidatus Berkelbacteria bacterium | reverse complement strand
CAAATACTTTAACAACGAAGAACAGCTCCGCACTCGCTACATTCCGGCGGTTAACTTGCGCTACGATCTTTCGGTTAAGTCAAACAAGCTCTTTGCGCTCATTTCTGGCTCACAAGGAATAATCCTACTGCTCGGTCTTGGTGCACTCCTCTTCCTAGGCATTCGCGACGCTCTCGGTGGGCAGATGACCGTTGGAGACCTCGTACTCCTAACGAGTTATGTCGCCCAGCTTTCCGCACCTATCGGTGTACTCGGGTTCATCTACCGCTCAATTAAGGATGGTCTTGCCGACTTAGACGGCATGGCGCGCATTATCGATGAGCCTATCACTGTTGTTGAGCCAACACAGCCACAAGAGCTGAAATCACCAAAAGGAAAGATTGAACTGCGCAATGTTACATTTGAGTACAAAAACGGCCGTCGCGTCCTCGATAACGTATCACTCACCGTAAATCCTGGTGAACACGTAGCTTTTGTTGGGCCTTCAGGAGTCGGAAAATCTACGATTGTTAAACTGCTTTTCCGCCTCTACGACCCGGTTGAAGGAGAAATCCTTATCGACGGAATTCCGCTTACCCAGCTTGATAAAGAGGCACGCCGCAGCATCTTCGGCATTGTTCCTCAAGAGCCCGTGCTATTCCATACGTCGATTGCCGAGAACATAGCGTTTGGTAAACCAGGTGCTTCAAAGAGTGATATAAGCAAGGCCGCAAAGCTTGCAAACATCGCTGACACCATCGAGGACTTCCCTGACAAGTACGAAACCACCGTGGGAGAGCGTGGCGTAAAGCTTTCGGGCGGCGAAAAACAGCGCGTTGCAATTGCCCGCGCCATCATCCGTGATCCTAAGATTCTCGTGTTCGATGAAGCTACATCTAGCCTAGATTCTAGTAGTGAGCAGATCATTCAGAAGGCCCTCGACAGTGTTTCACATGGTCGCACCACGCTTGCTGTTGCCCACCGACTATCAACCATTGCCAATTCCGACCGTATCTTTGTGCTTAAGGGTGGAAAGATTACAGAATCTGGCAAGCACAACGAACTTCTCAACAAAAATGGCCTCTACGCCAAGCTGTGGAAGATCCAAGCTGAGGGGCGCGAAGAGACCGACGACCTTGCTGAGTAACTACTTAGTCGAGCCACCAAGGAGAATCTGAAAATCCTCTGATCGGGCTGTGTCTATAGGATTCACACTTGCAACCGCCCCCTCTGGTAGTAGTGTGGAAAGATACTGGAAGCTAACCGTCTTTCCACTCCTTTTACTGTAGAACTTTGTTACCGTATTTTTTACCGTGCTTGAGCCAGGCGAAACTTCAACGCTATACCCATAGGCACGTAGCTTTTCAGCAAAGTCATTTAACTGCTTTTCTGTAGCTCCGGCCTTGGTCAGAAACACAGTTGGACTTTCAGCTTCTAAGTATGGGTCAACATTCTTACTATGAAACCAGCGCTGAACTGCCGCATAAGCACTTGTGCCCTGCTTGGGTAGGGCGATTGAACCGGCAATAGGATCGTTTGCCTGGTACAGTAGCCCGAGCTCTGCTGAAGCATCCAAAACACTCGTGGTGATATCTTCTTCTTTAATATCCTTGTAGGCAGAAAAGATTTGGTACGCCTCCTGGGGGTCTAGGTCTGTGCGCACGTGGTCACCGAGCGACAGAAGAATCTGGTTAAGCTTAAGTGGGTTTGCAAGGACGCCCCCTGAGAACAGTTTGTCTTGGATTGCGATCATCACCTGCTGTTGGCGCTCTGAACGACCATAGTCGCTGTCAGCATGGCGGCTCCGCATATAGCGCAGTGCTGTGTAGCCGTCCATTTGTTGTGGGCCAGCTTTGATGTAGAGAGGTTCGTACCCAGTAGCTCGCTTATCGGGGAAGCTGGGATCGTAGAGAGTCTTGGGAACGGTAATGTCAATTCCGCCAACAGCGTCGATGATTTCTTCTGCAGCTGAGAAATCAATCATGATAAAATTTTGGACTGTTACACCAAATACATCCCCAACCGCATTTTTAATTGCATCTCCCCCTGAATCTTTCTTTGCTTGATTGGCGTACTCGTACACAGCGTTAATTTTGCTTCCGCTCTTGTTGGAGGATACATAGTAAAAATCGCGCGGCAGCGAGGTAAATGCAGCCTTCTTGTGAACCGCGTCAATGGAGAGGAGCTGAATAGAATCTGTGAGGTTTGCTCCAGGATGTACTATCCCAGCATCGCTAACTCCCCCTATTCCTAGTAGCAGGAGGTTCACCCGTCCATCGCCTGGCTGCTTAAGTGAAGCAATTAAGTTTTGACTCGGGCTCTGCTGAGCACTCTGTAGCAGAGACGTGGCAGCACCAGCATTTGTGCCTTCTCCCTTTACGACACTTGTAGCAATGAGTCGCTTGTAGTGAGCAAAGGCAAAGGCACCACCACTAAGCATCATTACTCCAATAAGCACAGCCAGTCCCAAGGAGATGCGCTTAACAGTTCGTTTAGTGTGGTCTTGCGAAAAAAGATCCGGCGATACCGGAAGTGGTTTTGGATGATTTACCACAAATCGTGTGGGGTCGGAATCTTGATTTCCCTGAAACATTTTGTCCATCGTACCACGCGAGGGGTGATACTAAAAGCGCGCTCAGCCTTCGAGTAAATCGTCCTCAAAGCGCTGGATAGCAGTAATCGCGTCTGCTTCCCGCAAGTAGTGAGCAGTCTCTGGAAATTCTAAATTTTTAATCTTTGCATGCACAACTTGTACAAGCCGCGCCGTGCGTTCAAGTTCTGTTTGATCATACTCAAGCGTTAAGCTCGCAATTTCGCCTGAGGAAGTCGGGTCAACAAACACGAGCTCAGCATCACGCACAGTCCAAGTTCCTGCATAGTCTCGGGCATTCTCAACCAGCAACTTATAGAACATTAGCTGTGTTCGATTACGCCAGGCTTTGATTGACTGGTACCCTGAACCCGCCCGCCAGGACGAGAAAGCAGAGCCGGTTTTAAAGTCGCTCACCGTGATGGTCTTATCGTTGTGAAGAATCATACGGTCGATCTTTCCGGTGATTTGCGCTTCACCTAGCAGCACGTGCTGGCGAATGAAATCCCGCTCGATCACGTGGTCTGAACGAAAACTCTCCGCATACTTCTTTATGAATATTGGAAGCGACGCTTGACCGTGTTCGAGGAGTAGTCGGGTATCTTCCTCTGACATTCGGTTAGCACGAACATACCCAGCAAACCATTCAAAAACCTGACCCGGCGGTGTGAGCTTACCTGTTTCGGTGAGTGCAGCGTACACATCGCGAATCGTGTAGTGCACAGCCGTTCCATACACGATGTGGCGTGACTTCGGCTCGGGAAACCGTAGCAGGTTGTGGAGTAGGAAACTTTGTGGACCACCTTGGCTGATGTCAAGGTAGTTCATAAGGTGCGTTACGCTCAATTTATAATCTTCAACAAGTGGGCGCAGTACCGTTGTTTCATCTGACACATACGGCGGTATGTGTGAAACTTCCCAGCTGTGCGCCGCCAGCTCAGCTCGGGCGGCAATTTCAAGGGGAATAGCAATTTTCTCTGGGCTAATCTCACTTAAGAATCGTAATTGGAGCGACTCTTTACCAGTCTCACCAAATCGGTACCCCGTGAGGATTAAGTGCTCTTCCGCACGGGTGAGTGCAACGTAGAGTAATCGAAGATAGTCATCGTGATCATCGCGCTCGGGACCAATCTGTAAATTTGAAGGGAACGGTAACTTACTGGTTCTGCCACGCGTCTTCCAGACGTCTTCTTGGCAAGAAATGACAAATACATAGGAAAATTCCATTCCTTTTGCCTTATGTGCAGTAAGCAGCTGAACTCCAGCTACGCCGGTTTGTAAAACAGAAGTGTTGGTAATCTGAGCATCTGTCTGTTCATAGAGAGCAATCATATCTAGAAGCTCGGACAAGGTTAATCGTTTTCCAGCCCGGTATCCTCGCACTGCTTGGATAAACACTTGAAGAGCAGTA
>CALBLZ010000273.1 GCA_937895715.1 uncultured Candidatus Berkelbacteria bacterium | reverse complement strand
GGTAAAACCGCGGCGTTGCATACAATTATTCTGAAGTGAGCTGAATTGGGGTGCCAATTGCATTAATCATAATTCGTACCGTCTGTGAGGCATCTACCGGGGAGGCCAAAGTGAGTGACATAGCATTCCCGTACTGCGAGTATGCATTAGGACGACCATGCCCGCCTGAGATAAGCCTGACCACAGCCCCTCGCTCACTCTGACCAAAGTAGATACGGGTTGTATCGGTAAGTGCAATTCCTTGAAACGCTCCGGTGGAATACGTAAAGCCTGCTACGCTCACTGAATTAATGGTTTCAGTTGCAACTAGCTGATCTTCAGCTAGTCCAATAGTAAGCGCCGTCCACGCAGAGGACCCAAATAGTAACTGCTTGCAGGTAATGTTCTGGGTGGCAGTATTGTAGGTAATCTCGGCAGCAGACCAGCGAACTGGCTGCCCTGATGGTAGTGCGCGAGAAGTGAGCACGTACTCTTGCGCCTTCTGAATGCATCCGGTCAACCGACTCGCCTCAGATTGGAACTCTTGCCGACGAACGAGCGAGGTAAACGATGGAACTCCCACACCAATCAGCGTCACTCCAATAGTAACGGCAATAATCACCTCAAGCAGTGTGAATCCCCTCTTTTGCACGTGGCGTTGGCTAAAACCCATTAATGTACTTAGTATACCAGTCAATGAGGCATTCGCCCCATAGCAACGCGGTAAGAGCCCCCACAAATAGAAATGGACCAAAGGGAATCGCTGCATTGATCTTTTTCCCCTTCAGCGCAATATAGGCCACCCCCACAATTGCTCCCGTAACCACAGCAGTGACCAGGGCAACCCAAATAGATGGATAGCCAACCATGAATCCTATGGCGCCAATTATCCACAGGTCACCGTCCCCCATGCCAATTTCTTTAGTTGCAAGCCACCAAACTGCAATTACAAACGCCAGCGCGAATGCCCCAGCGGCCATACCAAGCAGCGCCGACTGCCAGGAAAGTAGATTGCTCGCAATCGCTCCCCCACCACCCAAGAGGCCAGCAGCAACCACGTACTCAATTGAAACCATCTGAGTTTTTAGGTCGATGATGCTTACCACCAGCAAGAGCCAAGCAGCAACGGTAAGACAGAAGGCGTAGAGCGGACTTTCTAGGTAGATGAGCCCAAACCAAACGGTAAACAGCGTAAGTAGCCCTGTAAGTAGTTCAACTACTGGATACTGCCAGCTGATCGGCCGTTTGCAAGAGCGGCACTTGCCCATTTGCAGCACAAAACTCAGCACAGGAATCAGCTCGTACCACGTAAGTGTGTGGTGACAGTGTGGGCAAGCAGAACGGCCAGTAAGAATGCTCCGCCGGCTCTTATCGCGTAGCACCACAACATTCAAGAATGAGCCGATGATCAGCCCCAGTACAGCAGCAAAGAAGAGTAGTTCCTGTTCTAGCATATGTCAAAAGTATACGGTATGATCTGGATATGAGCAAAAAGACAGACGCCCCCCTGGTTGTTACAAACCTGAAAAAAAGCTTTGGCAAAGTCAAAGCAGTCCGCGATATAAGTTTTAGTGTAGATGCTGGTGAAGTACTCGGAATCGTTGGTCCAAACGGCGCCGGTAAGAGTACTACCATCAAAATGATCCTCGGCCTGCTCGAGCCAACGAGCGGTAGTGTTGAGCTATTTGGCAAAAAGATCAGTGACGCTTCGGTGCGCACCCGCATTGGGTACATGCCTGAAACCCCTTCATTTTATAATCACCTATCCGGTTACGAGCTGTTACAGGTCGCAGGTACACTCTTCTCACTTTCAAAAGCTGAGGTCAAACGGCGTTCAGCTGATTTAGTAGAGATGGTCGGCCTTTCCGATTCTGCCCATCGCCCGCTGCGTGAATACTCCAAAGGAATGCTGCAGCGTATCTGCTTGGCGCAGGCGCTTATCAACCAGCCAGATATCATCTTTTTAGATGAACCAATGGACGGCCTCGACCCTATCGGCCGCATTCGCATGAAGGAAACTCTACTCGAAATCCGCAGCAAGGGCACCGCTGTGGTATTCAACTCACATATTTTGAGTGATGTTGCAGCAATTAGTGATCGCATTGCGATTATGGACCACGGCACCCTTCTCAAACTCGACACTGTCACCAATCTGATTCCAAAGGGTAAGACGCTTGAGGAAGTGTTCATTAAAACTGTGGAGGCCGCATGAAGATAGTCTGGGCAATTGCCATTACCAACTACAAGGAGATCATTCGTGAGCGCTTGCTCTACGGCATTCTCGTTATTGCCGCGCTCTTCACCGCAGTGAGCTTCTTTTTAGCCACGGTGTCACTCGATCAAAACGCCCGCGTAATGCAGAACACTGGCGTAGCGGCGATTCACTTTATGACCTTGTTCATTTGTGTGTTTGTAGCAACTAATAGTGTGCACCGCGACTTCGAGCGACGCGCCCTCTACTTTCTCTTTCCTAAGCCGATCTCTCGCACCCAGTACATTTTTGGCAAGTACCTCGGGTTTGTGCTCCTCACCCTGACCACCCTTGCTATCCTAGGTGGACTCTTCTCCGTAGGCGCAGCCTTCCTGAGCCCAAGCATTTTGCCGGCGGTTGGAGTTAATCTTTTGTTCAGCTTCCTTGAGATATCATTGCTTTTGGCGGTTGCCCTGCTGTTCGCCTCGTTTACCGCCCCCCTTAACGCAGCACTCTACACCTTGGCACTATTCGTTATTGGCAACGGGCAGTCTACTATCAAAAATTTTGTCGATAAGCTCGATAACAACGCCCTCACCTACATCACCAACGGCGTGTACTACCTGCTCCCAAATCTCGAAAAGTTCAACCTGCGCGAGGCCACACTATACGATGTGCGCGTGCCACTAGCGGCTATAGCCTGGGCACTATTCTATTGGTTAGTCTTTACCTCGCTATCGCTCTACCTTGCTAGCCGTGTAATGCACAAGCAAGAACTATGAACCGCTGGACAGCCTGGCTTGTCACCATCGCACTCCTTACTGGAACCGCATCCAGCCAGATTCTTTCTGACCGTGAGAGTAAGCAGTACCGAAAAGACGTAAAAAACGCCATCCTCGACAACGAGCGCGTGCTTATACCCGATGCCGATGCTCTCAAAGCGATTAGCCTGGGTAACACAAGTTTGATGGCCGACCTGCTGTGGATAAAACTTATTCAGTACTTTGGTACCGGAAGTCCCTTCGCCACATACCAGGCAATCCCAGGGTACATTGAGCGCATTACCGACCTCGATCCCAAGTTTGCCTATGCGTACCAATTTGGGTTACTTGTTCTCCCCTTCATGAACCAGGCTGAACGAGCCGAACAGCTCGGCTTAAAGAGTGAGCCGTACATCACGAATGACGGGATGGTAAGTTTCTACATGGCGAGTAACTACCACATTAATCTCAAAAACTACAAAAAGGCTGCCGAGTACTATGAACGAGCTAGTAAGCAAGAAGGTGCCCCCGGGGCATCTGAGCGCCTTGCTGCAATTGCCCTATCCCAGAGCAAAGAGAGCATCAACGACCGCTTGGTTGCTATAAACTTCTGGCAAACTGTAATCGATAACAGTAAGAGTGAGGGCGAAAAAAAGCGCGCAGAAGCTTGGTTATACCACATGCAGATTGTGTATGCGCTAGAGGTTTTTGTTGAACAGTATAAAGGAAAGACCGGCGCCTTCCCTGCTGATTTACAGCAACTGGTTACAGAAAAATATCTTGCCTCTATCCCCCCCTCACCTATCTACCGCCGCCTCATTTTGGATAACAAAACAGGCCGAATTAGCTTTGACACTCTCGACCAAGCAGCCTACGAAAAGTCACTCGAAGAGCCTGAGTAGCTTAAAAGTCTGGTGTAACGCGGTAGCCATCAACGACCCACGCAGAGCCTCCTGCCCAGCCCTTTTTATCTTCTCTATTTTCTAGCGTTGCGTACAGAATAAACGAACGGTTTGCTGAACCAGTTGGACCGTTCTGTGAGACATACTTGTACACATTGTTCCCTGTATTGCGGGGATCAAGTGGCATATCTTTTATGTAGTTTGGCTTTAGGGCAGTGGTGAGCGCGTCATTACTATTGTTTATCGTAACCGCCACCGCTGCTGCCGGGTACACAGTAGGAGTTCCCTGGGTGAAGTAGTTAGAGAGAGCAAGCTTAACCTGAGCAAGGTCATTTTTTCGCTGTGCGTCTCGGGCTCGGAGCTGTACCGAGGCATACGAAACCGCCGTAATCCCAGAAAGAATGGCAATAATTGCAACGGTAATTAGTAGCTCAACCAGAGTGAAGGCTTTGCGCATTACGGGTTTGTGCAGGTAATATCTGCAGATGCTAGCGAAGATACCGCGACACTGCCGTTACGGTAAAAAGAGGTAATATCTTGACCTGAATCATCCGCAACCAAGTCGCCACTAAAGATTACGCAGCCAGCATCGTCAGATGTGCCTAAAGAAAACAGTCCTCGATTGTCTACAGAGGAGTACGTAACGTCGGTGCCATCGGTCAAAAGGACGCTATAGTGCATTGCGTGAGCTGGAGACGGCACTTTAACGATAGAAGTAGGGTACTGTAGCTCATCTACAGCAGAGAATGTTCCACTAGAATTTACTACGGTGTTCATAGTGCCTGTAAACATAGCCCACGGTATAGTTCCTGTGGTAACAACGTAGTCTGAAAGCTCACCTGTCCCTAGTGTTATCACCTGCCCTGACACGCCTTCTGCATTACGAAACACATTAATGCCGCTACCTGCCTCGCGAACAGATGCTGAAAGGGAGGAGTTTCGTGCTCGTCTCGTTATACCGGTAACACTCACAAACACGATAACCGACAGGATAGCAATGATGGTAATAACAACCAACAGCTCAATGAGCGTGAAGCCCCTCTTATTCATACTTGAAGTTAACAGTTATGCACTGATTATACTTCACACACAGAATAACAAAAAGACCCAGGCCGAAACCTGGGTCTTTTGCTCCTTAGAATGTTAAGGAGTAGTACAAGCGATGTTGCCAACAACAAGCTGGTTGGTTCCACCTGTACCAGCTGCAGCACCACCTGTGCCAACAGTACCGTTGCGGTAGAAGGAGAAGGAAGCAGTAGCGTCGTTCACGAGAGCACCTGCAAAGATGACACACTGGGTGGAGGTCATCGTATAAAGCGTGCGGTCGATGTCAGCTGAGTTAGCGATAGTAGCGCCAGCGTTCATGATGCGGTAGACAAGTGCGTGACCAGTAGTAGCGGTAGCAGCACTGGCGGTACGAGTGATACGTACTGGGTACTGGAGATCGCTAGCGTCAAGCACGTCGTTCTGGCCTTCTGTAGTCACGATGGTACCAGTGAATGGACCAAAGGCAGCGTTACCAGTTGAGCTGACCAACGAGAGAGCAGCTGTTTCACCACTACCTGGGCGAATAACTGAATCGGCAGTTCCATCTGAATTGCGGAACACGTTGACTGAGTTACCAGCTTCACGGACCGTAGTCTGTGTGGTGGTGTTACGAGCACGTGCTGTAAGTCCTTGTACCTGGGTGAATACGATTACCGCAAGGATAGCGATGATCGTGATAACAACCAACAGTTCGATAAGTGTGAAGCCCCGCTTGTTCATACCATATAGTTATTTGTGTATGCACTAAGTATACGACAGAGATTGCAAAACAAAAAGACCCAGGCCGAAACCTGGGTCTTTTGCTCCTTAGAATGTTAAGGAG
>CALBLZ010000272.1 GCA_937895715.1 uncultured Candidatus Berkelbacteria bacterium | reverse complement strand
AACTAAAGTCAGGACTTCTTTGTTTGGTTCTCTACGGCCGCAATGCCGGCCTCAACGACAGATTGATCCCCGAGGTAATAGTGTTTAATCGGTCGGAGTTCATCATCGAGCTCATAGACCAGAGGGATCCCCGTTGGGATGGTAAGTCTGGCAATCTCCTCCTCTGAGATTCCATCCATGTGCATAATTATAGAACGAAGACTATTATGGTGTCCTGCTACAATTACACGTTGGCCGGCAAGTACCTCAGGAGCAATAGTGTCTACCCAGAAAGGAAGGGTTCGGTTAAGAGTATCGGAAAGCGATTCTACCGATGGCAGCTCCCCCTCTGGAATGGTTGAGTATCGAGGGTCGTTAGCCGGGTGTCGTGGATCATCTATTGGCATTGGTGGCGGTACCGTCGCAAAGCTGCGCCGCCATAGGGCAACCTGTTCTTCGCCATATCGCTCAACAGTTTCCATCTTATTTAGTTCTTGCAGTGCGCCGTAGTGCCGCTCATTCAACCGCCATGTTTTGTGGGTTGGAATCCATTGTAAATCCAAGATGTCCTGAATTTTCCACAGTGTGTGAATCGCCCGCTTGAGAACTGACGTGTACGCCTTGTCAAAAACATACCCTTCGGCTCGAAGAAGCTCCCCAGCCGAGATAGCCTGCTGCCACCCTTTTTCGCTCAGATCGTTTCCTTTATCGGTCCACCCGGCGAATCGGTTCTCGAGATTGAGCTGACTTTCACCGTGACGAATGAATACTACCTTATACATCTTCCCTCCTATATGAGTAATTATCAGCTTAATTGTACCAGACTTTGCTTAGCCCCTGCCATTTAATGTTAATTTATCCCAAGCCGCTATTATTGGTGTATGAAGCTTCTAGTTGTTGATGACGATACGTTAGGTTGATCAAGGGTTGTCAGAGATACCTAGAGGCAACGTAGCTATCAGGAACTACATCACCGATATTCGACAGCAGATGACGGCGCAGCAGAGATCAGTTAGGTGGAAAATGAAACTTAGCACAGAAATAATTCGTATGTATCGACCATCTATCCTTTGAAGTCTCAGTTCTGAGAGCCCGCTGTCAGAGTTGCCCATTATCTGTTAGTGAATGGAGACTACAGCATTATACCTCTAGTATCGACCTTCGATATTTAACCAATTAACCCTGGCTTCCCTTCTAGTAATAGTTGTACTAGCGACACAGAATCAGATAGTCTGGATACATGTCTTCAAAAAAGAACTCATCTCTAGTCTTGATCGTTGTCGCTGATAGTACTAGAACGGGAGCGCCCCGTCAGCTCGCTCTATATATCCCCCACCTCCCTCCTGCCCAAGATATACACATAGCCTGTCCCTCAGGCTGGCTTGCCGACACATTGGCTGAATCGGGCTATTGCGTTCACATACTACAGTCAAGCCGAAAAGCAGGGGCAAGGTCCCTCAGAAAGATTGTCGACGAGCTCAGGCCAGCGGTGATTCATGCACATGGAGTTCGTGCAGGTTACTGGACTGTACTCATGAACAACTCTTCTATCCCTTTCATATACACAGAACATTTATGGACACCTGACTTTCACCTTGAAAGTAAATTCAGGGAGGTCCTACAACGCAAAATACTAAGACTTGTATGTCTTCGCGCAAAAGAATTAGTAGCTGTTTCAAAGTCTGTAGAAGAGTTTCTCTCATCGTCACTTTTAGCTCCCGTTAATAAGATTAGGCTCATTTATGGCGCCGTTGATCAAGTGCCCCGCACTCGACATGAGCCAGTAAACTTCGTTGTTGGAACGCTTGGCTCTCTGGAAAAAACCAAGGGGATAGATTTACTTATACGTGGTTTTGCTCAAGCAGAGCTGCCCTCATCAGCCAGATTATTAATTGGTGGCTGCGGTCCTGAACTTGCCTCTCTTCACCGTCTTTCACAACAGCTAGGCATAGCAGACCAGGTAGTTTTCGAGGGTGGAATTACTGATAGCACAGCTTTCTACCAGCAGTTGACCATCTATGTTCAGGCCTCACGCAGCGAATCGTTTGGCATGGCTCCACTTGAAGCTGCCCTTATTGGGGTGCCCGTAGTAGTAAGCGACGCAGGTGCACTACCTGAGATTTTTCCAGCTGACACCGCCTGGTCTGTTCTTCGCCAGGACTCGGCATCGATTGCAACTGCCCTAAACAAGCTATGCACAGACAAGGATCTCCGTAAGGAACTCTCACGCAAAGGAAAGGAACGCGCTAAGGAATTTA
>CALBLZ010000271.1 GCA_937895715.1 uncultured Candidatus Berkelbacteria bacterium | reverse complement strand
GTCCTACGGGGGGTCTGATGACTGGGACGAAGTCGGAAAAAGGTAGCAGTACCGGAAGGTGCGGCTGGATCACCTCCTTGCTTATGGAACATCTTGAGGCTACTGCGTAAGCAGAGGGGCTGAGAGAGTCACCTGGAAAACCAAGTGTCGGCTCTGTGTTGGAGATGAATTTTGTGGAGCATCTGGAGAGAGCGATCTTGAGAGATGGGAAGCGAGAGGGAGCTCTGACAAATCTGGAGTTGACAGTTCTCCGAAAGGGAGAACATAGCGATGGTTGTTCACGACCATTGCGACCGTGTCGGCGAGTTGACTTTCCGGTGATATCCGAATGGATACGCTAGGGGAGCTGGGAGCCGGCATGAGGGTGCGCAAGCACCGACCCTGGTGGTTGGGCGTTGAGACGCAAGTCGAGGCGGCCGGCATCGGGAGTTCAGAATCGAAGGAACTGGTCTTTCTATCACTCTTCAGCGGTTAATGTCCGCTGATTTTTGCGTTATGGCGGGGTGTTGAGCCGCTTTGGGCTGAGGCCCCGGCGTATGCGGACTGTGAAGCCTGGAAGGCGGGGACTGTGAGGTCGCTGTTTGAGGGGCTAGCAGGAAGGGTACGGACAAGGGCTTGTAGCTCAGCTCGGTTAGAGCACTGTGCTGATAACGCAGGGGTCACTGGTTCGAGTCCAGTCAAGCCCACAGGGCAGGTGGACACGGGGGAGTGAAGGGGTGTGAAAGCATTCTGGAGCGAGCTTGTGGGGACTTGCCGGTCTGGCACATTAAAAACTGAATAGGATGAGAGCAATCTTCACATTGTGATTCTTAGGATAAGCTACTAAGGGCACACGGGGAATGCCTTGGCGTCAAGCGCCGAAGAAGGACGTGCAGCACTGCGAAAAGCTGCGGGGAGCCGTGCAGAGGCGATAATCCGCAGATATCCGAATGGGGAAACCCGGTCAGGGGAATGCCTGGCCAGCCTGCAGTAAATACATAGCTGCAGAGCGGGGAACTCGGGGAACTGAAACATCTAAGTACCCGGAGGAAAAGAAAAAATTCCGTAAGTAGTGGCGAGCGAAAGCGGAGCAGCCCAAACCGATTTGGGGAGACCTGGGTCGGGGTTGTAGGACAGTTAGAAAGGTGAGGTTGGTAGTGGAACGGCACTGGAAAGGCCGACCATAGGGGGTGAGAGTCCCGTACACGAAACCGACGCAACCGGAACTGTATCCTGAGTACCACGGAGCACGCTAACTCTGTGGGAAGCTGGGAGGCCCACCTCCCAAGGCTAAATACGCTTGACGACCGATAGTGAACTAGTACCGTGAGGGAAAGGTGAAAAGCACCCCTGCTAGGGGAGTGAAATAGAACCT
>CALBLZ010000270.1 GCA_937895715.1 uncultured Candidatus Berkelbacteria bacterium | reverse complement strand
TGGAGGGCCGAACCCACTCCCGTTGAAAAGGTAGGGGATGAGCTGTGGCTAGGGGTGAAAGGCTAAACAAATCCGGAGATAGCTGGTTCTCTCCGAAAACTATTGAGGTAGTGCCTCGTGTATCACCCTCGGGGGTAGAGCACTGTCATGGTAGTGGGGATCATCGCGATCTACCACGCCATAGCAAACTCCGAATACCGAGGAGTGCGAGCACGGGAGACAGACGGCGGGTGCTAACGTTCGTCGTCGAGAGGGAAACAACCCAGACCACCAGCTAAGGTCCCCAAGACACAGTTAAGTGGGAAACGAGGTGGGAAGGCTCAGACAGCCAGGATGTTGGCTTAGAAGCAGCCATCATTTAAAGAAAGCGTAATAGCTCACTGGTCGAGTCGTCCTGCGCGGAAGATGTAACGGGGCTCAAACTGTGCACCGAAGCTGTGGATTTGCACGCAAGTGCAGATGGTAGGAGAGCGTTCCGTAGGCCTGTGAAGGCGAGGTGTGAACCTTGCTGGAGGTATCGGAAGTGCGAATGCTGACATGAGTAGCGATAAAGCAGGTGAAAGGCCTGCTCGCCGTAAGCCCAAGGTTTCCTGCGCCACGTTCATCGGCGCAGGGTGAGTCGGCCCCTAAGACGAGGGCGAGAGCCGTAGTCGATGGGAAGCGGGTCAATATTCCCGCACCGACGTGGAATGCGATGGGGGGACGGAGAAGGTTAACCAGGCCGGGTGTTGGACGTCCCGGTTCAAGCGTGTAGGCGTGCCGCGTAGGCAAATCCGCGTGGCTTAGCTGAGGCGTGACGACGAGGGCCGGCTTGCCGGCTCGAAGCGGGTGATACCAGGCTCCCAGGAAAAGCCTCTAAGCTTCAGTTCCACGACGACCGTACCGCAAACCGACACAGGTGGGCGAGCTGAATATGCTCAGGCGCTTGAGAGAACTCGGGTGAAGGAACTCGGCAAATTGACACCGTAACTTCGGGATAAGGTGTGCCCTCGCCAGGTGAACCCGTACAGGGGGAGCCGAGGGGGGCCGCAGAGAATCGGTGGCTGCGACTGTTTAACAAAAACACAGCACTCTGCTAAGACGAAAGTCGACGTATAGGGTGTGACGCCTGCCCGGTGCCGGAAGGTTAAATGATGGGGTGCAAGCTCTTGATTGAAGCCCCGGTAAACGGCGGCCGTAACTATAACGGTCCTAAGGTAGCGAAAT
>CALBLZ010000269.1 GCA_937895715.1 uncultured Candidatus Berkelbacteria bacterium | reverse complement strand
GGCTTTTGAGAATTTGCTGAATGTTTTCGCCAAATTTGACTGCCGCTAAGAAAAAAACCAAATAAAGAACGAAGAACAATACTAAAAATGCCCCAAAGAGCGTTTCCCGCATGCTAATTAATGCGCTTGAGGTGGTGACTGTGGATGAAAGGAGGAAAAAAGCAAAGAGAGATATTACAATAAGTACAGGAAGACGCGTAATGCCGATAAGCATGCCAAAGAGCCAAGCGTCTTTTTCATCCCGAGGTCCAAGTTTCATCCGTTTGTGTACTATTGTGCCGGCGGCAGTAAGGTAGAAGCTGCAGAAATCAAGGAAGCGGTTTGCAAGCCAAAAAGTGGCTGCCGAAACTGCAAGAAATAGGGCGAGGTATAGCGCTAACATAGCACTATCATAGGTAAGGAACGAGAAAGCAGCAATGATTCAGTGTTGTGTCGTTACTCCCACTCCTACGCATGAATCTGTTCACGTGCTATGCTAGTTTTTTAGCAGTATCAGATTGAACTATGGCAGAGCGTATTGGAATTCTCACGGGAGGCGGTGACTGTGCGGGGCTTAACACGGTAATTGCTTCAATTGTAAAAGCCGGCATCCCGATGGGGTACGAGTTTATTGGTTTTGAAAAAGGGTGGGAGGGCGTGCTCGATCCGATGATGTACCGCGAACTTACTCGTGCTGAGGTGCGAGGAATTAGCCATCTCGGGGGCACATTCTTAGGAACAACTAACCGAGGTCGCTTTGGTGCCAAGGTAGGCGATGGTGAGGTTAACCGGATCCCCAAAGATATTCTTGATATGGCTAAGCGCAACCTCGATTCACTCGGAATTACGGGGTTAATTGTACTGGGTGGCGATGGAACATTGTCAGGTGCGCTGCAGCTAGCTGAGCGGGGAATTAAGCTTATTGGTGTGCCAAAAACTATCGATAATGATTTGCATTCTACCGATCGCACCTTTGGCTTTAGTACCGCTGTAGATGTAGCAGTTGATGCATTCGATAAAATTCACACCACTGCCACGAGTCACCAGCGCACCATCTTTATTGAGTGCATGGGCCGGCATACGGGGTGGATTGCGCTCGAGGCAGGGCTCGCTGGAAACGCGCACGCTATTCTGCTGCCTGAGTTTCCATTTAGCATTAGCGAGCTTGCTGCCTTCCTTAAGCGTCGTAACGATGAGGGTATGCCGAGCATTGTCTGTGTTGCAGAGGGGATTACGATTGAACGAGACCTTAAGCACGACCACACATCGAGCGAGGTGCAGCTTGCCGGTTCTGCTCACATGGTAATGCAGTTGGTAGAACAAGAACTGCCAGGTGAGCTTGAAATGCGCACCGTGGTGCTTGGACACACACAGCGTGGGGGGAGCCCAAACGCGGCGGACCGTATTCTGGCCAAGCGATTTGGTGTAGCTGCCATGCAGGCGTACCGTGAAGGAAGATTCAACCACATGGTTTCA
This sequence comes from uncultured Candidatus Berkelbacteria bacterium, assembly GCA_937895715.1. Lineage (GTDB taxonomy): Bacteria > Patescibacteriota > UBA1384 > CAILIB01 > CAILIB01 > CALBLZ01. The sequence continues at coordinate 1,996 of CALBLZ010000269.1, read as the reverse complement.
CTGCGCTCTAATCAAATTGTTCTGCAGCCAATTGGTGAGGCGGTGGCTGACCTTAAACGGGTAACCGAAGAAACGCCAGAATTACAGACAGCCCGGGCGCTGGGTGTGTTCGTGAACTGAGTTCCACCGCAGGCCGTTTGAAGACCTGGTACCTTAGCGTCGGTTGCTCCTGGGATTAGTGCTGGTGGGGGCTTCCAGAAACCGCAACATCACCGTTTTTTGCAACGCTCTCTTCCAGCATTTCTTCCATGAATCGAATTTCGTCTTGCTGGGTAGTAATAATGTTGTTTGCAAGCGTTACAAGCTCTGGGCGGGGATTTAGCTGCTTCAGTGATTCTGCCATTTGAACGGCAGCGCGGTGGTGTTCAATCATCCCGCGCAGGTACGCTTGTTCAGCGCTTGGACCGCGCTCTGCAGCACTCAGGTTAGGCATCATCATTCGGTACCGAGCAGGGGTAAGCTCGGTGGTAAACCATGCCTTGTGCCAATCTTGCATGGTGGCGATTTCCAAAGACTGCACCTCAATAACCGCACGGGCAAAGTCGGTAAGCTTTGTATCTTGTGATCGAGTGAGAATGTCTGCTGAGCTAGTGACTGCCTCACGGTGATGTGGGACCATCGCGCGCAGGAACTCTTGCTCGCTTGCTACGCTGTGGCCATGTGAGGGTTCGAGGTAGCGCGCTACAGGGGTGAGAGCTAATGAAAGTGCTGCAGCAACAGTTACGTACACGGCAATTGTTGTTGCCCACTGGCTGCGGGTGAGCTGAACATTTTCACGCAGTATATACATGAGCCCACCAAGCGGCAGGCCGAACCCAACCATCCAAACCGCAAACCTCGGAGTGTCGAGGAAGTGTTGGATGCCGCCACTCAAGATACCAATACCAACTGAGAGAAGTGCTGTGAGCAATAGGTAGCGGGATAACGGCAATTTCGTGCTCAGGATTCCTTGTCGCAGTTGAACGTATACTCCCAGAGTGAACAGGGCAACTCCGATGCAGAATAGAGAGAATTCATACCAAGCGAATACACCGGCGCTGTGCACAATGGCACCTGAAATAAAGCCAGTTCCTAAGAATAGGGCGAGCGTACTAGCAAAACGTGTGTGAGGTGAGGTTTTCATGTAGACCACTATAGCACAGGGCGCTTCGTGAGTCTGCCACTGATTTTGTACGACTTTACCAGTGCGCGGATCGAATTAGGTACGGAGCCACTCCGTAGCATATAATTGGTGTGGAATCAGAAGCGTTCCCCTTTTGCTGATTGAAGTAACAGAAGACTACACATGCCAGTGCTGCCAATCAAAAAACGCTATGCAATTGCAGCAGCCTGTTTTTTAGTACTTCTGCTATTTGGCTCGGCCGTTGCATCACGCAATAATTGGTCCTCATATGTCCCTGAAAGTTTGATCGATTTTGTTCCTTTCCTTAGCCAGTCCGAACAGCAGCAAGACAAAAAGGTGTCCACGCAAAACTTGAGCTCTGAAGACTGGGTGACACCGCCAATGTCTTCATACAGACTCCAAGATACTCCCTGTCCAGGCGCGGTAGTGATAGAGGGGGCAACGGCTGAAAAATATGCAGAAGGTGGAGATCTAGAAAATAGCATCAAGACTACTTCCGAAGGGAACTTTTTTCTTCCTTCAACCAACCGTGATGTGCAGATGGTTACTGTAGTTAGTAGTAGTAACCAGGTGTGCCTTCTTGGTTACTCCTTACCAAAAACGGGGGAGGGGCTACTCGTCACATCCCGTACCACTGCATACGTGGCCGCCTTTCCTTCGTTATTCGAGAAATCATCGAGCGAGGCTCAGACAATTCTTGATAATCTAAGCACCCTGCCTTCCTTTACAAAGTTCTTGCTTCACCTAGAGACTCAGCTTCCAAAAAGAACGCTAACAGAGCTGGCGAGCGAACAAGAATATCCAGGACTCGTTGTGCCAATCATACAAGAGTACGAAGAGAGGTACGGTGAAGTTAATTTTTAAGCGCCTCCG
>CALBLZ010000268.1 GCA_937895715.1 uncultured Candidatus Berkelbacteria bacterium | reverse complement strand
CGTAACAAGGTAGCCGTAGGGGAACCTGCGGCTGGATCACCTCCTTTCTAAGGAGCTCTGTCTTCGGACAGAAATCCGGTCATACCGCATCACAGACTCATTCGAGTCACGAAGAGCGTCCGATTCAGTTTTCAGGGTCCGAAAGCCAGTTCGGTTTTCGTTCACTGAAAACCGCATACTCGTGTGAGTACCCAAGTCGAGGTGGCGAAGGCTGCGCTCGAGATTCGGGGCACTAGCTCAGGTGGTTAGAGCGCACCCCTGATAAGGGTGAGGTCGCTAGTTCGAGTCTAGCGTGCCCCACTAGTTTCTCTGCCGGTCCTCTGGGAGACCGAGGGGCTGTAGCTCAGCTGGGAGAGCGCCGGCTTTGCAAGCCGGAAGTCACCGGTTCGATCCCGGTCAGCTCCACCAACGCGTCGCTGCGAAAGCAGCGGGCGAGCGTGGGTACTCAAGACGTCGATATCTGGTTCGTGAAGACGAGCTCCGACCTCGAAAGAGGCCTCGAAAGAGGAACGAAGCTGGTGTTCAAGAACGAGGTCATCGACCTCCACACGAGTCTTTGACAACTGAAGAAGTAGAAGCCGTCTAAAAATAGCTGCGACGGTCAGGAGGATTGGCAAGAGCTCCAGTCTCTCGAGGAATCGAGGGAGGGAGTGTTCTTGGTACCAACCCTGGCCTCGAAAGAGACGAATCGTGCCTTAGGGATACGGTCAAGCTATGAAGGGCGCGCGGTGGATGCCTAGGCGTCGAGAGGCGATGAAGGACGTGGACAGCTGCGAAAAGCTTCGGGGAGCTGCTAACGAGCGTTGATCCGGAGATATCCGAATCGGGAAACCGACCTGGTGCAAACCAGGGAGCCATCACTGAATCCATAGGTGATGAGCGGCCAACCCGGGGAACTGAAACATCTAAGTACCCGGAGGAACAGAAATCAAACGAGACTCCCTTAGTAGCGGCGAGCGAAAGGGGACCAGCCTAAACCTGTACAGTGTAAGCCTGGGGGCGTTGCTGTACGGGGGTCGTGGGATCATCGAGAGGAACCCCAGCACCTCACGGAGTTATCAACTGATTCGCTAGCAAAACGGTATGGAAAGGCCGGCCAAAGAGGGTGACAGCCCCGTATGCGAAAGTGAATGAGCTCCGAGATGACACCCGAGTACCACAGGACACGTGACATCCGGTGGGAATCTGGGAGGACCATCTTCCAAGGCTAAGTACTACTCGACGACCGATAGTGGACAAGTACCGTGAGGGAAAGGTGAAAAGTACCCCGGTGAGGGGAGTGAAATAGTACCTGAAACCGCGCGTCTACAAGCAGTCGAAGCACTATGCCCTTCGGGGAATGTGCGACGGCGTACCTTTTGCATCATGGGCCTGCGAGTTATCCTATGTCGCAAGGTTAAGCCGATAGGTGAAGCCGAAGCGAAAGCGAGTTCAAATAGAGCGTTGAGTGGCATG
>CALBLZ010000267.1 GCA_937895715.1 uncultured Candidatus Berkelbacteria bacterium | reverse complement strand
CGTTACCTCAAAAACCTAGCGCTCAAATACAATTGTTCCAGGGAAGTAGGCGCGATCTCCAAGCTCTTCTTCGATACGCAGGAGTTGGTTGTACTTAGCAATACGGTCACTGCGACTAAGTGAGCCTGTCTTAATCTGACCGTTCTCAAGCCCTACTACCAGGTCTGCAATGGTGGCATCTTCGGTTTCACCAGAACGGTGAGAAACTATCGAGGTGTAGGCGTTGGCGCGCGCCAGCTCAATTGCGGCAACAGTTTCAGACACTGTACCAATCTGGTTAAGCTTAATCAGAATTGAGTTACCAATGTGCTCGTCGATGCCTTTCTGCAGGCGCTCAACGTTGGTCACGAACAAATCATCGCCAACAAGCTGAATCTTGCTTCCAAGTTTTTCAGTAAGCTCTGCCCAGCTCTCCCAGTCGTCTTCAGCAACACCGTCCTCAATAGAAACGATTGGATAGCGCTCAACCCAGTCAGCGTACAGAGCAACCATCTCAGAACCGGTCACTGTTCGCTTGTCGGCTTTCAATTCGTACGTACCATCTTTGTAGAACTCACTCGAAGCAGGATCCATCGCAATCGAAATCTGCTCACCTGGCTTGTATCCAGCTTTCTCGATTGCCTGCATGATAAGTTTGAGTGGCTCTTCGTTCGATGCTAGAGAAGGAGCAAACCCACCCTCGTCACCCACTGTTGTAGAGAAGCCAGCTTCCTTAAGAATTTTTTTAAGCGCCATGAAGGTTTCGGTACCGGCGCGCAGTGCCTCGCTAAACTTAGCAAAGCCGTGCGGCACAATCATAAACTCCTGCATATCGCTGGATTTATCTGCGTGCTTTCCACCGTTGAGTACGTTCATCATCGGCACTGGCAGAGTATTTGGTGTGTCACGGCCAACGAGCGAACCAAAGTAGCGGTAGGCAGGCCAGTTACGCGATACCGCAACAGCTTTTGCAAACGCCATCGAAACACCGAGAATGGCATTAGCTCCCAGATTTCCCTTGTTTGGAGTTCCGTCGAGCTGACACAGGAACGCATCGAGCGATGCTTGGTCGAACTCTTGGTTAGCAATCTGGGCTGCGACGGTATCGTTAACGTTCGCAACTGCCTTTCGCACACCCGTGCCGTTGTAGCGATCATCACCATCGCGCAGTTCTACAGCTTCGTGAGCGCCAGTTGAAGCACCACTCGGCACCGAAGCCCGCCCCATCGAGCCGTCTTCTAACCAAAGGTCAACTTCTACTGTTGGATTCCCCCGAGAGTCGAGGATTTCGCGAGCATGAACCGAAGCAATACGTGCGCTGAGCATAGAAAGATATTATTTGTACGTTCTCAGTTTACATCAGGATAGGCATAACCCCCAAGGCACAGGTAGCGTCGGGGGTTACAGGGGTTTGTCTTGCACTAGTTTTTCCTCCAGTTCTACGAGTAGCGCCCGAATGGCGCTGATGAAGCTTTGGGGCAACTTCGAGCCCGTGGTCATGATCCGTTGGATTACTCCCGTTTGACCGTCGATATACTCGACTGTCGCAGCCTGTCGCCTGTTCTCATGTGCAAGATGAAAGAGGGCGTAAAACTGTAACGCGAGGTCTGGATCCTCCGACAAGTGGGTCATCCACCAGCACATGCTGGTGATTGTTTGGTCTGAGGCCTGTGGGTACAAGCGTCGCAGACGTTCAGGCGAGATATACGTTGTTACATCCAATCAGGTACCTCCTACGCAAAAATCACCATGAGTATACGACTAGCCCACAATAATTACCAGTAGTTAAAGAGTAAATTTTGTCGAAAGCATCACCAAGATTGATCCAAGTACCACTGGGAAAATTCTCCCCCAATTCAGGTGCTTCCGGGCATCAGGCAACAGCTCTGCAAAACACATCCACACCATCACGCCTGCTGCAAACCCCAAGCCAGGCGCTACAAACATCGTAAACGAATCAACAAAGAGAAATGCGGGAACTGCCATAATTGCCTGGGGCAAACTGGAGAACACTGCCCAACCAAACGTAGCCTTTGGTGAAATCCCCTTTGGAATCAATACAAGAGCAATCGCCAAGCCCTCTGGGATGTTTTGGATTGCCATGGCAAGAGCGATGAATAACCCAAAGTTCTCACCTCCAGCAAAGGACACGCCAATACCCACTCCTTCTGCTATGGAGTGCAGCGTCATAGCGCCTACAATCAGGAGCATTTTCTGACCAGTCGCTCCATGAATATGTTCAAAACTCAGGTTGTGCCGGTGAGTGATGTACTCCTGCACCAAGGCAATAAAAATCACACCAGCAAGAAAGCCATACGCAAGACCGGCCGGGGATCGGTCGAACCCTTCAAAGCCGAGTAGAATACTTGCTCCAAGCATAAAGCCTGCAGCTATCGCATTGCCGTACGCTATCCAACGCTGTGAGAGAGTTTTTACGAAGAAGAAGGGGAGAACACCGACGCCTGTAACCAGGTCGGTTATGACTGCCAGAATCAGAATCTCCCAGAGCACTAGTACCCTTCGCGGCCCAGTGCTTTGTAGAGCAATTGCTTGCCAAGCTCTACACCGGGCTGATTATAGGCATCTACATCCCAGAGTTCCCCACCGTAGGCAGTGGCAAGTTCGAAAAAGTATATCAAGGAACCTATGTGAAACGCGTCGAGGGTATCAATCTCTAGGTGAACACTTGGGCGCCCCGCAGCTGCCAGAGCACTGGCGGTTGCTTTTTGCTCTTCGAGTAAAATTCTTGAAAGGGGAATACCGGCAAGGTAGGAGGCGCCTTCAAGCTCTGGGAAAGCCGCAGGAACGGTAATGTCATGCTCAGGATTCGTCACCGTTACAAAGGTGACAATCTTATCGTGTGGACCTTCCATATACAACTGCACCTGGGAGTGCTGGTCTGTCGGCCCGATTGCAGCAATTGGTTGTGGCCCAGTTTGAACCACTTCACCTTGTTTGTTCACCCGCTTACCGAGGCTCTCAGCCCATAGCTGACGGAACCAGAATCCAAGCTCGCGCAGGGCATAGGTGTACGGCATCATAATCGTGATACCTCGCTTCAGCTTAGAAAAGGCAAGGAATTGGTGGTAGGCAAACTCTGCTGCCACCTCAGATCCGTTCTCCTCGATATCGCGAGCTCCTGCCAGTATTGCAGTAATATCCACCCCAACAACTGCGAGCGGAAAGAGTCCTACGGGAGTTAGCACCGAGAAGCGCCCTCCCACGTCCTTGGGCACAGCTAGAGAGCGGTACCCTTCTTGTACAGACATGTCATGGAGCGTTCCGTCACTCGGGTCGGTTATAGTAATGATCCGATCCTTCAACTTCTCTGCACCCACTGCCTCAAGCACGTACTGGCGCACAACCAAGAAGGTCGACATTTGCTCGATAGTATTTCCTGACTTTGAAACCATTACAATGACGGTTTCCGCCCAATCAACTATGTCGCAAAGCTCGAGGAGTGGCTCTGGGTCGGTGGTATCTCCAATAAAAAATAACCTCGGCCGGCCGTTCTGCGCCTCGGAAACTGAGTTGTAGTACTGGTGATTGAGAGCGCGATGGATTGCGCGGGTACCTAGATCGGAACCGCCAATACCTACAACAACTAGGTTCTTGCACTCCTTTGCGACTTCTTCGGCAAGTAACTGAATCTCGGAAATATCGGCGTAGGGAAGTTTAGCAAAGCCAAGTTTCCCTTCTTTTTTCTGATTTGTAATACTTGCATGAGCCGCTTGTAGCCAAGCTTGTTCAGAAGCTAGAAGGTCTGGGGTGAGGCCGTTTTCTGCGAGTTCGGTAAGGTTGGAGTGGGAGTAGTGTAGAGACATACTTTCAGTGTACGCTCAGATTCGTTTCCAAAACAGAGCCTTTCGAGCCTGTGCCAAAATCATTCGGCTAATTTTTATCACATCAACCAAGTCGTCGAGGCTACGGACATTTAGTAAACCTTCATCTTCGGTAACACCTCGAGATGTACCAACCAAAATTGTACGGATAGGATCACTTTCAATTGGCGTGTACGAATCAATTCCACCCCCACGCGCATCAACTACCGCAGCAGCAGTTGCTTTAGTGGAAAGCAGTGCGTGAACCACATGACGCTTTTCTTGTAATGAGAGTTCAGCCTGGATTACTGGGACGTCTAGCTCGTGACTCATCACCTTCGCAACATTTGTCTGCATGCTTGTAAGAAAGAGAACTTCTACACCCATATCCTGAAGCATCTCTAAGGCAGCCGCACTATCAGGAGTTGGTGTATAGCCAAGTGCAAAAATACCGAGCACCCGTTTTGGTTGGCGCTGCGCTAAAAACAACACCGTCTTTCCTTCTGCCTCAAACTTTTGTGCAATTGCGTAAATCGCCACACCAAGCTCAATCTGCTCTTGCTGCATGCAAAAGGCGTTTCCCAAAATAAACCAGGTACGATCAAGCTTTCCGGTTAAGCCAAGCTCAGAGATTTGATCCACTTCAAGCTCCCGTAGTGGCTCTTCGAATTCTTCTGCCGCTTTAGTTAGTGATGAAAAAATTCCGTACGGGTGCGCTGCCGCAATGCTTGCCGCAACAGAAAGAACTCGCTGCTTGGTTGCTCGCGTCTGATCTTGCACTGCCAAAAATTGGGCGAGAACTGGCACCGGATGATAGCAGAGTGAAACCGACGGGAATACCAACTGGTCAACATTGGCTAAAGCGCTCACCTGACCCGGGCTAGGTAGCGAGGTTTTTTGGGCAGGCCAGAAAGCCTTAATTTTGCGTCGAAGATACCAGGTAGTGACCATAGTTTTACGGTAGCAGATGGCCCCCCTTTCTGGTAGGCTGAACCTGTGATTACCGCTCAAGTCCAAGCTATCCTCGACGAAGTTGCCCCCGTGCTCGGCATGCACGGCGGTAGTATTGAGCTAGTCGAAGTAACTCCCGACAACGTGGTGCGCCTACGTTTTAAAGGTGCCTGCGTTGGGTGTTCGGCTGCAGAGCTTACACTCGAGTACGGCCTCAAAGAAATGATTATGATGCGCCTCGAAGACGTAACCGACGTTGAAGCTGTAAACAGCGAGCCAATTACCCACGACGCCCCATCTCCACTTTTCTTCAATGCTCAAGGCTCATAAACTCACCGCAACCACGGCTGGATTAGAAATCCTTCACGGTCTTTCCCTTACCATAGGAGAAGGAGAGATTCACGCAGTAATGGGGCCAAACGGCTCCGGCAAATCCACGCTGGCACAGGTTCTTGCAGGCAACCCAGCCTACACAGTTACTGGTGGCTCTGCGGTGTTTCGTGGTCACAACCTACTCGATATGGCGCCGGAGGAACGTGCAAGTGCCGGCCTATTCTTAGCGTTTCAGTACCCCGCAAGTATTCCCGGCGTCAGTATTGCGCAGTTTCTCCGCCTTGCGCGCACCAGCCAACAAAAAGCTCGGGGAGAGGCACCGCTCGGGTTCGCTCCGTTTATTGCTGAACTCAAGCTGCACATGAAGCAGCTCGCTCTACCTTGGAGCTTTGCTGAGCGTAGTGTGAATGACGGTTTTTCTGGCGGTGAAAGGAAGCGTCTCGAAATGCTCCAGATGCTGGTACTCAAACCACGGCTCGTCATTCTCGATGAAATTGATTCTGGCCTCGACATCGACGCTATGAAACTCGTTGCCCAAGCAGTGCACTTTCTCAAAGCGGCGGAGCCAAGTACGAGTTTCCTCATTATCACCCACTACCAACGGCTCCTTACACACATCCACCCCGACCACGTGCACGTTCTAAAAGATGGGGTTATCGCACGATCGGGTAGCAGCAGCCTTGTTGATCAGCTCGAAAAAGAGGGATACGTAGGAATATCCCATGAGTAACATGACCCAAAAGCTAAATGATTTGGTTTCCTTTGTAGAATTTACACACCTGTTTCGTGCCGTAGAGCGTCGCATATTTATTCAGGGGAAAGAGGAGTTCGAGAATGATGCTGAACATAGCTACCAGCTCGCTCTTGTGGCCTGGTACATAATTACGCAAGAGAAGTTGCCGCTCAAGCTCGAGAAAGTCTTTGCCTACGCACTGGCTCACGATTTAGTCGAGGCTTATGCCGGGGATATGCGCTTTGACGCACCAACCGATGTCAAAAAAGCTGCCGAGCACGAAGCCCTCAAGCGCATAAAACTCACCTTTCCGCGCTTTAAAATGCTGCACGACACCATTCGCCGCTATGAAGCTAAGCTCGACCCTGAAAGTCAGTTTGTATTCGCACTCGATAAGCTACTCCCGGACATAAATACGTTCTTAGACAACGGCCGGCTCTGGCAAGTTGGCGGCGTAAGTTTTAAAGAGCGGCTTGGAGTTATCTCTGAGAAACTTGCGCATTCAGCAATAATTGAACGCTACCACAAGGAATTCCAAGAGATGGTTAACCGATACCAAAACACATTATTTCCATTAGACCGGGAGGACAATGAGTGAGATTATTGCAATTCTGTTCCTACTACCTGGCCTAGCAGGTACCCTATTCCCCGTAGTTCCCGCCGTGCCGTACATGTTTGTAGTGGCACTTTCATACGCCCTCCTCACCGGCTTCGACCGACTCAGTGGGCTACAGCTGACAGTGCTCGGGGCGCTGGCGTTACTTTCTTTTGCAATCGACCAACTCTCGGGAATTCTTGGCGCCAAGTACGGTGGTGCCAGTAAGCGCGCACTAATCTTTGGGTTTGTTGGTGCGCTAGCTGGCACAATCTTTGCTGGCCCGATCGGGGGATTCTGTGGCGTGTTCCTGGCAATCTTGATTGCAGAACTCTCCCAAATGAAAGATCACATTGCCTCACTCCGCGCCGCAACTGGGGGAGTGCTTGGCGCACTTGCCGGCATGGCTGCAAATATTGTGATCGCCCTTATCTTCTTTGTGAGCTTTATCGTGTTCGTGTACTAGTGGCAAGCGCAACCTACACACCCACCGAGTACAAACTTGGGTTCTCCGATGCTGAGGCCTATATTGCTCGCACCCCAAAAGGATTAACTGAGAAGACGGTTCGTGCGATTTCTGCTTTCAAACAAGAGCCAGAATGGATGCTCGAAAAACGCCTTGAGGGATTCCGTATCTTTCAAGAAAAACCAATGCCAACCTGGGGCGCAGATCTCTCCACGCTCAACTTTGACGAGATGACCTACTTTCTGCGCGCTGTTGATCGACCCGAGCGCACCTGGGACGATGTCCCCGACGACATCAAAAATACCTTCGACCGCATCGGTGTTCCTGAAGCTGAGAAAAAGTTTCTGGCAGGTGTTGGTGCTCAGTATGATAGCGAGGCCATCTACCACAACCTACGCAGTGAGTGGGAAGACGAGGGAGTTATCTTTTGCGATACCGACACAGCCCTTCGTGAACACGAGGACATACTCAAAGAATACTTTGGCACCCTTGTGCCCCCGCATGACAACAAGTTTGCCGCACTGAATACCGCGGTATGGAGCGGCGGAAGCTTTGTGTACGTACCAAAGGGAGTGCACGTAAAGATTCCAATTCAGGCTTACTTTCGTATAAACGCTCGTAACGCAGGGCAATTTGAACGAACCCTCATAATCGTAGAAGAGGGGGCGTATGTACACTACGTTGAAGGTTGCTCTGCTCCTGTCTACACGAGCGACTCCCTGCACAGCGCTGTAGTTGAGGTTGTAGTTAAAGAAGGTGGCCGTGCACGGTATACCACTATCCAAAACTGGTCAGGAGACGTCTACAACCTTGTAACCAAACGCGCCCGGGCATTCAAGAATGCCACCATGGAGTGGGTAGATTGTAACCTTGGCTCCAAAGTTACCATGAAGTATCCATCGGTATTCTTGATGGGTGAAGGCGCTCGTGCCGAAGTGCTCTCACTCGCCCTGGCTGGCCACGGACAACACCAAGATGCAGGAGCAAAGATCTTTCACCTAGCACCAAACACCAGTAGTGTAATCACCTCTAAGTCGGTTTCGCACGGGGGTGGACGAAGCAGCTATCGCGGCCTCGTCAAAAGTAATCTAAACGGAAAAAACATTCAAAGTAAGGTTGTCTGTGATGCACTCATCCTGGACAGCTCCTCACAATCTGACACCTACCCAACCATCGATATCGCTAACCCTAACGCCAAGATCGAGCATGAGGCCACCGTGTCGCGCATAGGCGAAGAACAGCTGTTCTATCTACGCAGCCGCGGACTCAGCGAAGCTGAGGCATCTGGGTTAGTAGTAAACGGTTTCATCGAACCCATCGTCAAAGAGCTGCCGATGGAGTATGCCGTTGAAATGAACCGTCTGATCGAGTTACAAATGGAAGGGAGCGTGGGGTAAATGAGCACAAAGCTTTCAACTGGCACGCACGAGATTTCAATTCTACTCTCCGGCTCTGAAATTCATGAGCAGGTTATTGAGCTTGCCGAACAAGCAACCACCGCCAATGTACTGGTAAAAATTGCAGCAAAGGGCACTGACGCCCCGCAGCTTACGTTACGCATTCTACATGCCGTACCAAACACGCATGCTACGGTTCTGATTAAGACACTGGCGCAGGGTAAATCTGCTCCTACCGTTACTGCCACGCTAGAAATTGCCGAAAACGCCGCTAACTGTACCTCCTACTTAACACACAACAACCTTGTGTTCGATAGTGCACACACCTGGACACAGCCGGCTTTGGAAATCAAGAATAACGAGGTGGCGTGCTCACACTCTGCTACAGTACATACAATCACCCCAGAGGATCTGTTCTACCTGCAAACCCGTGGTATTCCAACCGAAATTGCACGAGCAGCCTTGATCGAAGCCTTTTTAGCATAACACTATGTATCGTCACGATTTTCCACTCTTTGCTGAGCAACCCGACCTCGCCTACTTTGATAGTGCTGCAACAGCACAAAAGCCCCAGGTAGTACTAGATGCGGTGCGCCAAGCTTTGGTACATGCCGCAAACCCTGATCGTGGGCTCTACCCTCTGAGCACTGAGGCAACTGAGCTGGTGGAAAAGGTTCGCCAGAAAGTTGCCGACTTTATCAGCAGCCCGAAAGCTGATCAGGTCGTTTTTACCGCCAATGCCACCGAAGCTTTCAACTTGGTGACCCATGGCTTAGCAGAGGGGTTAAAAGCCGGTGATGAAATTGTCCTTTCTAACCTGGAGCACACCTCGGTTACCCTGCCGTGGCGCCAGCTTGCCCTACAGAAAGGGCTGCTCCTTCACTACCTACCACATGACAGTCAAACAGGTCGTCTCCAGATGGGGGAGCTGCTCAAGCTCGTAAATTCACGCACTAAGGTGATCAGCTTGAGCGTCGTCTCCAATGTGTATGGCACCCGCTCTCAGGTTGAGAAGACGCGAAAAATCGTTGAACAGCAGGGGAGTCGCGCTTTGATTGTGCTCGACGCCTGCCAAGCAGCACCGCATGAAGCGCTCAATGTTCAGGAACTCGGCGCTGATGTTGTAATCTTTTCTGGCCATAAACTCTATGCACCAACCAGCACCGGCGTCCTCTGGGGGAGCCCTGCCCTATTTAACATGTTTGGAAGCTTTGTCCCTACCCGAGCAGGCGGTGGTAGCATTGAAACCCTGCGCCCCGACGAGATTATGTGGAAAAAATCACCACAACGAGTGGCTGGCGGCACCCCTGCAGTTGAGAGTATTGCTGGCCTGGGGGCGGCAATCGATTACACCCAGGGTATTGGCTGGGACAAGATTAGAAGTCATACCGCCGAGATGGTTGCCCTGGTCCGAGAGAAACTCACATCACCCCGCATTACCTGGTTAACCCAAGAATCAGACGTTACTATTCTTTCATTCTCAGTAGTAGGGGCGCACCCCCACGATATCGCCGATGCACTAGGGTCTCGCGGTGTCTGTGTGCGAGCCGGGCTCCACTGCGCTCACGGCCTGTTTAAAGCTAATGACAGTGGATACGTGCGGCTAAGTTTTGGTGTGTACAACACCAGAGAAGACGTTGAAAAATTGGCAGCAGCCCTTACTGAAGTACTCGACCTCTACCATGAGTAGTAGTGCCGAACAAGCTGTAATTGACCGTGCCCGACACCCTGAATTTTCAGGTGATGTTCCTGGTGCTACCCATCAGGCCAAGGGGGCAAATCTCTCCTGTGGCGATGAAGTGTCATTCACCCTGCGCATCGATGAGGGGATAATTGCCCAGATCGCACACCAAAGCCGCGCCTGCAGTATCTGTACTGCAGCAGCCGACCTATTGGCTCAACGCCTTACCGCTCAACCCGTTCAAACGATAGATACTATTTCAAACGAAGAAATCCTAGGAGAGTTGGAAATCCCACTCTCTCCGATGCGCCAAAAGTGTGCGCTCCTACCCCTGCAAGCGCTTAAAACAGGCTTAGATTCATTGGCCCCTGATCAGATGAGTCAACCTTCTGCTTAAAGTCCACGGAGACAGCTTTCTTGCCCTGCATATCGTTGTAGTGAATGATGCCGTTAAGCTTACCGAACTCAAAGATTTCCTTGGTAATGCGTACATCATCGAGACAGTAGGCGCGTAGTTCGTCGATTTTTCCTTCGCGGTATAGCGAAATTGCCTTAAGCCCGTCGCCAGACTTTCCTTCGCCAAGCGTAGCCTGGGCAATGTTGTCGAGCTTTATGCGAAAACCAAGGCGCTTG
>CALBLZ010000266.1 GCA_937895715.1 uncultured Candidatus Berkelbacteria bacterium | reverse complement strand
CCAATTAAAGCGGTACGCGAGCTGGGTTCAGAACGTCGTGAGACAGTTCGGTCCTCATCTTCTGTAGGCGTGGAAACTTGCGTGGGTCTCCCTCTAGTACGAGAGGACCGAGGGGGATGAACCTCTGGTGTGTCAGTTGTCCTACCAAGGGCAGTGCTGAGTAGCTAAGTTCAGTTCGGATAACCGCTGAAAGCATATAAGCGGGAAGCCGGCCACAAGATTAGGTTTCTAGACTGGTGGTAGACTACCACCTTGATAGGCACTAGGTGTAAGGCGTGCAAACGTTTCAGCCGAGGTGTACTAATTAAGTCAAATACCTTTACTCCAGTATTGACATAAGCATGCGTGGCAACACGTAGTCTTGTGTCAGTAGCATGGCAAGTAACTTCTGGACTTTATGGTGTACAAATTTATTTGTGCACACACAGCAAAAATGCTGATTGCAGCATCGCCAGAACCTTTCACACACAGTGCAGAAAAAGCATTCAACCTTGGTGGTATGTGCGGCGGGGAACCGCCCGTTCCCATTCCGAACACGGAAGCGAAGACCGCCAGCGCCGATGATACTTAGACCGCAAGGTCTTGGGAAAGTAGGTCGCCGCCAAGGTTGAGTGCTTTTTCTCTATACAAGGGAAACTTGTGCTCAGAACGCTAACAGGCGAATGGATTCGCTTGGACCCGATCATGAGAGACCTCAGTAAAAACCAGCCCTGGCAAGAGCTTCTTGCCGCATCCCTTCCTCAAGGGATTCTTGTCACCGTGTCGTTCATCACAAAGAGCGGCCTCGACCAGCAGAAAGCTGCTGCAACCAGCGCCAAGCCTCCGGGCAGAGCCAAGCCCCCGTGCTTGCTCGCTCACGACTACCTTCTCCTCCTGGATGGAGCAGACGGAACGGTCACGAGCGCACAGCTCTCTATCAAACTCAGCCGAGAGCGCAACGCGTACGAGAAGCTGGGTCAGCGGCTGAAAACCGGAGAACTGCGCAGAACGCTCGTCAAGCAAGGCTATGGCCGGGGAATTGTGGCGTAATGCCACAGGTCCAGCCTAAGATCAGGCCCAGCGAGTGTCGGCGGGCAGTTCGCATGGTGGTGGGCAAGCGATACCCGATTCAGATTGATCTGTCTAATCCTGAGCTTCTTACGAGGAGCTTGCGAACATGCAGACAAGTCCAGCAGGCGGCAAGAGATCATGGCAACAATCTGGCTGCCTACGCGGCCACGGGGGTTGTTTCTGCCTTGCTAGTCAGGTGCGAAGGATCAAAGAGTGGCTACGAGGTTTTGGTGAGTGTGCCTTGTGTGCACCCCAATCCCCAAAAGCTGATGAGCGAGATCCGAGCTGCGGTGAATAGTGCACTCTACGGCAGGGGAACTTCGAGGCAGAGCCGGAAGCGCCGTAAGAATTGGTGGTTCCACCACTAGAACAACTTCGCCCCACCTGAGAAATTCTCGGGTGGGGCGATATTTGTGTTCGAACTCAGGCGAGGACTCGAACACAGTAGAGGAGTGTAGATTGCCCTGTGGAGTGCAGTGCGGCGTTGAGTGAAACCACGAACTGATGCGCGGAATCCGGGGTTCGCCCACTGGCTGAGACTGAGAATTGCTGGCAATCCCCATCTGGCCTGAGTTCAACATTTTGGCGGTTGCATCCCAGGTTGGTGAGGATCTGTGGCAGCTTCTCCACCAGGCACTCGATGGAGGAGAGTGTGCAGGGAAGCTCCCCCTCCTCATCCACAAGCGAGGGGCCCTCTGGTACCTCCTGATTGTTGAGGAGTGCCGAAAGTAGGGCGCTGAACGAGACCGCGGTCGTGGTGTTCATCGTTTGCGACCCGCCTTACCGGAGGGCCTGTGCTTGAGACCGATGACAATCGTTGCTGCGAGGGCGAGTGCGCCAGCAGCGAGAGCGAGAGAAAGCGCAACTGCGCCGGACTTGTTGTTGCTGTAGGGACGATTCATCTGAAACTCCGGGTATTGGCTCGAT
>CALBLZ010000265.1 GCA_937895715.1 uncultured Candidatus Berkelbacteria bacterium | reverse complement strand
GTGGGCCAGCCTTCTCCTCCGCTTCTTGTTGGTCAGACTCCTCTTTCCGCTTGGCGAGTACGTATGCGGCTGTTCCAACGACAATTGTGCCCACAACTGGAACCACAGAGCCTGCGGCAGCCCCAGCTGCTCCAGCCGCGCCTGCGCCTGCGGCTGTACCGGCAGTTCCTACGGCAGCAGCACCTTCAGCAGCGGTAGCACCCTCGAGAGCCACACCTCCCACAACCGGTGGCGGTGTAACTGGTGGTGGCGTTACAGGAGGTGGCGTTACAGGAGGCGTGGCGCCAGGTGTGCCTATGGGAGGTTTTGGGGTAGCTGAGCCAGGCGCGCGCGCGGGTTGTCCAGGTTTGGTTTCTGGAGCCTTTGGCTTAACTCTATCTTCGTAGAATTTCTTAGCCTTATCCTTTACATACTTCTCTGCGCGCTCCTTAATCTCGTCCTTTGCGCGGTCACGGAGATCTTCTAGGGTAGACTTTGGCTTCTCTTGGCCAGGCGTGTCGGTCGAAGCCTCAGTACCTGCAGCAGGGGTTTCTGTGTTTGCTGATGCTGCGGTTCCCGATTCACTACCAGCTGTGTAAGGAGTGGGATCTCCAGAAGCTGAGTTGACGGAGCCAACTTCACCACTTTCAGATGATTCAGATACGCCTGTCGCAGACTCTCCCTCCCCCCCTTCAGTTTTTAGTTTGGTTTGCGAGTCTATCTCAACAGAGATATTGCTGCCGTCAGGTGTTTTTCCCTCCTCGGTACTTGAAGCAGTAGCATCGCCCTTGCTTTTCAGTTGCTGGTCGATAACTTTTTCCCTATCCGAGCCGGGAAGTGGAGCGATCATGTTGGCAAGCCCTAACAGGCTGTTGCTGCTATTGGGCTCAACCTTTTTCGCTTCCTGCTTATTTCCTACTTCTTGGATCAACAGGTTGTCGTCTGTTTCTACCTGGGCTTTATTGTCGCCTGAGCTACCTGGTGCGGGAGCTTCTTTTGCAGACTCTGTGCCAGAATCAGCTACAACAGGAGGAGGTCCCGGCGTTACGGTTGCCGGAGCGGTGTAATCATTAGCCGTTGGTTGGGCTTGAGGATCGAGTGGTGCGTCTGCCATTACTCAACTGCTACGGAGTAGATGCTGTTATTGGTGGCGAAAATCAGCGTACTTGTCTTAGGATAATAATACATCGTCTGCACCGTTGCAGCATTGCTAATGTTCACCGCAACACTTTGCTCCCCCGTTACTACGTTTGTGAGTACAATCCGACTACCATCTGCGTTTGGTTCGTAGAAACTGAGAGAGTTCTTCCAGGCAATCGCTTGGAAGTTATTTGTTCCAGGTACCGACTGAGGGCTCTTTCCATCGAGTGCGCTGTACTTGCGGACTGTTCTGCCATTCTCACTGGTAAGGAATAAGATGCCGGTGGATTCGGTGTTAAAGCTTGCATCAAGCACGTTGCCGGTAGTGGTAATCTGGGTAGTTGTATACGTAGCAAGGTCGGTGATCCACAGGTTTTGTTCCTCAGCTCGGGTAGTTTGTGGAAGCAGTGCAAGGTACATGCTATCTGGGGACCAGATAATTTTTGGGGTTGGCATTCCCTCAAGTGAACCTATTCGCCGCACATTGGTAAAGAGTGAGTCGGTAAGCACCAGTGATTGCTCTCCTGAGCCAGGGTAGTAGGCTGCGGCGAGGCGATCTGCCTCGTTCGGATCCCAAGCGGCACTTTTGAATTCTGGGCCAGCAACACGCTTTCGAATCTGGCTGGTAAAGTTGTAGCGGTCTATCTCCTGGATGTACAGGCTTGAACTTGTGGTGACAAGGGCGCGATTTGGTTTGCCATTCCACTGCACATTTCGAACATCGCTAAGCGCACTGTCGGTAAGAGGGATCTGTTGCTGTGAGCCAACTGTGTACTCGTAGAGGCGTCGGCCACCATCACCCAAAAAGTACACACTTTTCTGATCAATAGATGGTCGCAAAAACTCAACGGTAACCGAGCGTGATGTGTTCGGTAGGTTCGTCAGAAGGTTGTAGCTTGGCCGAATCTCGACGGTTGTTCCAGGTTCAGTGACAATATCCTGGGTGTACCCTAATTGGGCATTCTTGGTTATCTCTATTTTGTAGGTGCCGGCGTAGAGAGGAATGTAATACCCGCGCGGGTTAGTTTGAGGAATTACCCCCTTCCCGTTGATTGATACATTAAGAGTTACTCCCTGCTGCTCCAGAATCAGTACACCGGTTTTCTGGCGTAGGGTGTACACGTAGAATCCAACAGCTGCAACAAGCAGAAAAGCTCCCGCCCAGATGCCAACACGTATTCGACGGTGTGAACGGCGGTGTTCAAAAGGGCTAGCAGTGGCGGCCGCCTGTTTCTGAGTAAAGGGGTGAGGGGCAGTGCTCATCGGTGACGTATGACTAGGCGACTAGGCGTCTATTCACCAACCCCAAGCTGCATAGCGAGTAACTGCTTTGGGTTGGAGGTAATGATTTGATCCTCGGTGTAGGAAGAGAGGATTTTGATTGCAACGTGGTTGAGCCCTGCAAAGAATAGTCCTTCTCCAACCGAGGCGTTCAACAGAAGATACTTTTCCCGTTCAGTGAGGTTAAACACCTGGGCGATTACCTCAATCGAAGATGTGCTCTGCTTAAGTAGTACCTGCATCGAAGAGTTGGATACAACTGCCTTTCCGTACTTATTTGAAAGGAAGTCTTCGACGTCCTGCGAAATAATGGTAAGCCCCATATAGTACTTGCGGCAGCGCTTGGCGAGGCCATACAGGAAGCGAGCAGAATCCTCGTACTGCATCATCCACCAGGCTTCGTCTACCACCATAATGCGACGCTTTAACTCATAGCGTACATTGTTCCAGATGTAATTAAGTACCATAAAGATGGCGACTGGGCGCAGCTCTTCTTCGAGGTCGCGCACTGAGAACGCCACCATCCCTGAATCGAGATTAAAGTTCGTTGGCTGGTTGAACAGGTTGGCAAAGGTTCCCTCCACGTACTTGGTTAAGCGGAGGGCAAGATTCTCAGCACCACGAAGGTTTGCCAGCACAGCAACTAGGTCAGCCATGGTTGGTGGGGTGTTCTGCTGGGTAGCAGGGTCGGGGGTAATATCCTTTAGCGCATACGTTTCGTAGAGGGCCTTATCAAGAATAGCGTCTTCTTCAGCGGTCATTCCCCCAACCATGAGGCGAATAAGCCCATGGAGGGTTGTGATATTTGAACGTAGAACGTCTTCCTGGACATCTTCAGGGTGGGCTGAGCGTGGAAGATCGAACGGGTTGATACGCTGCGGGGAATTCAAGCTGATTTCAAGGTAGCTTCCCCCTACTGCCTCAACCAACTTCTTGTACTCATTTTCTGGGTCGATGATTATCACATCAGTGCCAAGCATCAGGTATCGAAGAATTTCGAGTTTTACAAAGTATGACTTACCGGCACCGGATGTAGCGAAAACGACTGAGTTCGCATTCTCTAAGTTGAACCGGTCAAACAGAATGAGTGAATCGTTGTGGCGATTTACACCGTACAAGATACCACTATCTGAAGTGAGCTCGGCAGAGCTAAAGGGGAAGGTGGTTGAGAGTGAGGCTGTGTCCAGATTGCGCTTAATCCCAAGCTCGTCATGCATAATTGGGAGCGTAGAGTTAAAGCCTTGCTCCATCTGTACGAGCGCCTGCTTGGTGTAGATAAGCATTCCACCCAGTGTTGATTCCAGCTGCTTAACATTAGTGGTGAGCTCCTCAAGTGACTGTGCATATACCGTGAAGTACAGAGAGTACTCAAAGAGGCGGTTCTGTCCCTGTGCTAAGGTCTCGCGGAGGGAATCAATGTCGTGAATAGCGGTGTCGAGCTCAGGATCGCGCACCAGGCCCTTCTCTTCTTCTACCATACGACTCGACTCGAGCTGCGTCATCTTGCGGCGTAGGGAGTGCATTACCTGCTGGCTGTCGAGTGGCACCACGAACATGCCAATATCCATAGTGAAATCATAGTTGATAACAGGAGAAAGCCAGTTAGTGTTGAGGTAACGTGGATAGGTGTAGACAAAGACAGTGCGTGCATAATAGGTTCCCAGCTGGATGTGGCTGGTCGTAACAATAAAGTCTTCTGGAGCAATAATGTCTCGGGTGGTCGTCATTCCCTCCTGGTAGAGGTTGAGAGCATTCTGTTCAGCAAGAATAGCAGCCTGTTCATCTGGGCTAACCGTAGGTTGGCGCTTAAAGAGTGAGAACATAGTGGCTACTGTGGTGGTTGATCAGTTGTAATCGTCTGCATTGCCGCAGCTGCTACGGCATCCTGTGTGGCGACAGGAACAGGATCTGCCGGCACGATCTCACCTGGTGTCGCGCCTGGAGTTGAGCCAGGTGGGAGGTTGGCAGCAGGCGTAGCCAGTGCAGCCGATGCCTGCATCTGTGAAAGCATCTGCTCTGCGCCCTGAGTTACCATGATTCGCTGGGCATCTTCTGAAGAAACCACTGCTCCACTGAGATTTGAAACGTTGGAAAGTCGCTGCTCTGCGGCAACTTCTGGGTTGTAGATGGTGTAGAACAGTTCAATCAGACGTTGTGTATCGAGGAGCTCGGATTTACTGCCAATACGTGAGAGCCCACTCCCGATAATATCTGCCCTGTTGTGTAACTCGGTGCGAAGGCGCTCAAACTCGCGCTGGTCCATGATTGGGCCGGTTGGGTGGTGGCTATTACGCATTGAAGAAAGCAGCTGGTTCTTACTAGCATTTGCCGTTACTGCTGAGAAGCTAATCACAACATAGAAGTGCTTCGACATGATGTTTGCACGAGTAATCAGGGTTCGCAGGTAACTGATGTAGTCTCGAAGCTGGAGGCGCAGGAGCTCGCTTGTAATATTCTTACCGCTATCCTGAAGGCGAACGAGGTACTGCTCGAGGTCGAGCTTCTTTGATTGAATGATGATCTGGATAGGGAAGCTTAGCGAGTTTAGGAATGCCTGGTAGCTATAGATAATTGCATCCTGCTCGGTCTCAGACTTAAGCTCAAAGTTGGTTGGTTCAATCTTGAGAACACAGCGAAGTGTGCCGTCATTCATGATTACGGCGCCATCCTGAATTCCTGCTATTGGCAGGTGGTCTTGAGTTGAAGCCTCACCGCTCATGATGTTTTCTTAGGTGGCTGGAGCCGAGCTGGTGGCAGTGTGCCAGCCAGACCTCGCGAATCAATAATCTTTGAAAGGTTTGCCAGATCTTGTCGGGAGACACGCTTGTTTGAGGTGTGCTCCTTAGTCTGCTCAACTACGGTCTCGCGAACCAACGTGCCTTCGGCGCCAACCTTGCGCCAAATTCTCACCTTTGGAGACGCGATAAATGCAAGGATAAACCTGAAAAAGCGATACATAGGCTGATCATTAAACTTGCCGATGGCAAGAACAATGGTAATGAGTCCAAAGAACAGTCCGCCTGCAAGGTTAAACGGTGACGGAATAGAGGTTGAGGAGAATACAACAAACGCCAAGCCCCCTCCCACAATCATGATCCCGAACTGAATCGCAGTGAACGGACCGATGATTTTGTCCTCCATCGTGATGTTCTGCGGCACTTGAAACTGCATAGATTTATTATACGTCCGTGACGGATTAAAAAATAGCTCCTGTCTTCTCACTAGTCCTCGGAGCAGGGCTCCTGCGGAGACGTTCGAAAACAGGAGCTATTTTTATGCTTCGTCTACGTGTTCGAGATAAATTTTTTGAGAAAACCCACCACACTCTTTTTTCTTGTGTTCCTGCTCCCTCTTCACTTCTGTCATAGACAGCTTGCTGTGCTCGGCAATAGCTTCAACGATCTCGAGAACGTCTGACAATTCGTTGAGCAGCTCCTTGGGTGAAGCTGCCTCAGTCACTTCCAGTGCTTCTTCTTGTAACTTCGCCTTTAGCTCTACGAGAAACTCATCATCTGCAAGTTCACGGGTAGTTGGGATCCCCTTGTTTGATCGAATGATCTCAGGAATTCGGTTTCTTACAAGTTTGTTGTAGATTTTTCGGTTCATAACCCCATGGTATCAAAAACAAGACCTTTCTCTGAGCGTCTCCGCAGACCGAAGGTCGAGGACTAGTGAAGAGGAGGTTGTTGTTTTTCTTTGGTGCCGCGGGTGGGACTCGAACCCACAAGCCGTTGCCAGCAACGGATTTTAAGTCCGTCGTGTATACCATTCCACCACCGCGGCGCGTGCCAATACTAGCAAAAGGTTAGCGAACCTGCCAGCGTGAGCCCTTTTTGTATAGCTCACCTTGCAAGGTGAAGCCAGCTGCTGTTGGGTGTCCGTTCCCACCGAGTAGCTTAGCAATGCGACGTACGTTAATCTTGCGACGGGTTGCAGTATCGGTACAGCGCAGGCTTCCGCTCACTTCACCAGGGGTTGTTTCTCGGACAAATAGGGTGATAGCTGGCCCTGCTACTGTAGTGAGCTCACCATTCACACCGGTCAAATCCTCCGCAACGGCGTCCTCGGCCGCCAGATCCGCGTGGGTTATCGCCGATATGAGCACAAGACCGTCGTGCACTGTGTACATCCGGTCGAGCGCGACACCAAGTAGTCGAAGTGATGCCATGCTTTTCTCTTGGGTAAGTGCGTCTACAATCTTGTTAAGCTTGGCACCACGCCGCATGAGCTCAGCAACCACTTCAAGGGTGGTTGGGGTTGTATTCGCGTACTGAAAGGCTCCAGTGTCGGTGTATATCCCGGTGAGAATGCAAGTTGCCATCTGTGACGTCATCTTCACCTGCAGCTCGTTGAGTAGCTCAAACACAAGCTCACAGGCAGAACTTGCTTCGGTGTTGTGTGCCATCTCCGTTGCCAGTCCCAACAGATCACCTTTGCGGTGGTGGTCGATCGCGTAGAGCCGGTGGCTCTTTGCAAACGTTACAACCGCTGGTTTATTTCCGGTGCGAGCGCTGTCCGGGGCATCTAGGATCACTAGGCACTCATTACGGTGTCTGAAATCTGAGATTGAATCAGAAATATGTAATCCAAGAGTCTCGGGTGTTAGAAACTGAAAAGCCCGGGGAACACCTTGTGGTAAAACCACAGAGACGTCCTTCCCGAGCTCTTTCAGACCGAGGGCAAGTGCAATCGTAGAACCTATTGCATCGCCGTCGGGGTGTACATGAGTAACAAGCTGAATCGATTCTGAGTCCTGGAGTGCTAAAGCAAGCTTTTGCATAGGCTGACTAGGCGACTAGTCAGCAAGGATCAAACTCGTGCCCTCAAGTGGCAATCCTGCCTTTGTAACCTTGAGTGAACTACCCTCTGTAAGTGGGAAACCTAGAGCGGCAGCCATCTCCTTTGTTGCTCCAGCGCCGGCTAGTAGAACGTAGCTAGGTTCTACTGCCTTAATGAGCGCCTTAACGGACTCGTTGGTATCATCACTGCGCACATCGAGGACAAGGATTGCTGCCTCAGTAATACCATCAAGCTTACTAGCTGTTGCGTCTACTTTGGTCAGGTAGGCTGTGACCATATCTTCAACTCGTACAAAGTAGCCTATACCGCCCTCGTATGCTGTAGCTTCGCACTGAACACCCTGAACATCGTACTCACCTGGTCCAGCGATCTGTTGTGAACCAACACTAACGCCGTTAGCAAGAACTACAGAAATATTCTTAGTCTTGAGTTCAACTGAGCCATGTGCGGTGTAGGATGCAATCATTGGTTAGGCTACGACTTCTTCAACTTCTGCGGCACTTTCTTTCTCTTCGATCTCATCAAGCAGCTTCTTGCGGTTTACCTTCTTTTTAGCGGGAGCTACAGGTGCAGCAGCCTTTTTGGTTTCATCGGTGGCAACTTCTTCAGTGGCACCGGCAACCTCATTTAAGCGCTTGTAAGAGAGTCCAAGGCGGTGCTGTTGTGGATCAATTGAGATGATCTTGAAATCGAACGTACCATCGAGGTGCAGAATCATACCCGGATCGGTAATGCGCTCGTTTGCAATCTCAGAAATGTGAACTAAACCGTCAATCTCGTTATCAAGGCGAACGAACACGCCATACGGGGTAACACGAGTTACCGCGCCCTTAACAAT
>CALBLZ010000264.1 GCA_937895715.1 uncultured Candidatus Berkelbacteria bacterium | reverse complement strand
GTGGTGGTGCATGGCCGTTCTTAG
This sequence comes from uncultured Candidatus Berkelbacteria bacterium, assembly GCA_937895715.1. Taxonomy (GTDB): domain Bacteria; phylum Patescibacteriota; class UBA1384; order CAILIB01; family CAILIB01; genus CALBLZ01. The sequence continues at coordinate 3,247 of CALBLZ010000264.1, read as the reverse complement.
TTGGTGGAGTGATTTGTCTGGTTAATTCCGTTAACGAACGAGACCTTAACCTGCTAACTAGTACTTTGATTTTCAATCGGAGTTACTTCTTAGAGGGACTATGTGAGTAATCACATGGAAGTTTGAGGCAATAACAGGTCTGTGATGCCCTTAGATGTCCTGAGCTGCACGCGCGCTACAATGACACATTCAACGAGCATTTCCTGACCCGAAAGGGCTTGGGTAATCTTTTTAGTGTGTGTCGTGATAGGGATAGATCTTTGTAATTATGGATCTTGAACGAGGAATTCCTAGTAAGCGCACGTCATCAGCGTGTGCTGATTACGTCCCTGCAAAATGTACACACCGCCCGTCGCTATTACCGATTGGGTGTATAGGTGAACCTTCTCGATAGCCGCAAGGCTAGAAATTAAGTAAACCTTTGCACCTAGAGGAAATAAAAGTCGTAACAAGGTTTCCGTAGAATTATAATATTTGATCTTTCTACAGGTTTGCCGCCACGAAAGCCTTTGCAGCCAGTAATGGTTCAACTCAACGACAATAAATAAATAGAGTTGATTAAATGCAAGTTGGGTTTTTTATCAAATAAAAAAACCAGCGATCTCTTCAAACTGCGGGAAAATCCTGAGAGCTGTTAGCTACCGCGGCAACTGGTGACAGTTGTGCAGCAGTTAGGGTAACGCCCTAATGGATGGTAATAAGGTTAACAGATTGGACAATCCGCAACCAAGCTTCTTTATTTCAATAAAGAAGAAGGCTCACAGACTGTAAGGAGAGAGGTCTTACTAAAATAAGGCTTAAGAGACAGTCGGTCCCTGAGAGAAATCTCAGTTCGATGTGGAGGAATCTACGGGAGGAAATGCCTGTGGAGGAGAGCCCTTCGATAGTTATGGATATGGCAAATGTTCCGTAGGTGAACCTGCGGAAGGATCATTTATAATTCATAAATGTTTTTCTAGAATTAAAGTTCAAAAAGAAGGCAACTTCTTTTTTGTTTACCTATTCATAGGTCTTTAATGTTAATTAAATAACCTAAATATCTTAAATTTTCAACGATGGATATCTAGGCTCCTATAACGATGAAGAACGCAGCGAAATGCGATACGCAATGCGAATTGCAGAACCGTGAGTCATCAGATCTTTGAACGCAAGTGGCGATGGTTTCGGCCATCATGTTTGTTTCAGTGTGTTCGGTTAATTGCATCGTAGAATTTAATGTGACTGAAGCGATTCTTTCACTAAATACGAACTAGTGTCAGATGAAGGACATTAAGCGAACTAGTCACTAACTTGGTGATAAGCGTTTAAGTGTTCCCGTTTGTAAACCGCTAGTTAAAAACAATTTATCCAATCATAACACCTGAAACAAGCAAGATTACCCGCTGAACTTAAGCATATCAGTAAGCGGAGGAAAAGAAAATAACAATGATTACCTCAGTAGCGGCGAGTGAAGAGGTAAAAGCCCAAGATGTTAATCTGTGTTAAAGACATAGAATTGTAATCTATGGAGTCAATCAGAAAGCGGAAGCCTGCCATAAGTCCCTTGGAATAGGGTGCCAGAGAGGGTGAAAGCCCCGTCTTCGGGTAGGACGAAGCAATATGAAAGATTTCTAAGAGTCGGGTAGTTTGGGAATGCTGCCCTAAGTGGGAGATAAACTTCTCCTAAGGCTAAATATTTATAGGAGACCGATAGCATACAAGTACTGCGAAGGAAAGATGAAAAGAACTTTGAAAAGAGGGTTAAAAGACTTGAAATCGTTGAAAAGGAAGCAGTAAAAGAGAAATTATTTACTAGTGAATAAGGTTTTAGGCTAAGCTCTGTGGTGTGACGTACTTCATAGGGCGTCTGCCATTCTGCGAAAACTAACTCACTTTTTACTGGTAATAGACAAAATGAGGTTGAGCTGTAAAAATAAGGTTAAGAGTGTATTCTCCGACTCGAATTTACAGTTCAGCCTGAGGGATCTTAGGATGATTTTGTCAAAATGGCTTTTACTGACCCGTCTTGAAACACGGACCAAGGAGTCTACCTATTATGCGAGTGTTGGGGTGGAAAAACCCAAACGCACACCGAAAGGGATTTAAGATGTGAGGCGCGAGCTGCAACATCAACCAATCTTGATTCTTTGAAGAAAGACTTGAGTAAGAGCATAATCGGTAGGACCCGAAAGATGGTGAACTACGGTTGAGTAGGGTGAAGCCAGGGGAAACTCTGGTGGAGGCTCGAAGCGTTACTGACGTGCAAATCGTTCGTCAAACTTGACTGTAGGGGCGAAAGACTAATCGAACCATCTAGTAGCTGGTTCCCTCTGAAATTTCTCTCAGGATAGCAGGAACAGATATAGCAGTTTTATCAGGTAAAGCTAATGATTAGTGGAATCGGGGGTCTCCGATCCTTGACCAATTCTCAAACTTTAAATTGGTAAGAACCAGAAGTTTTCTTAATTGAACTTTTGGGCAGAATGCATTGTTCTTAGTGGGCCATTTTTGGTAAGCAGAACTGGCGATGAGGGATGAACCTAACGTTGAGATAAGGTGCCCAAATTCACGCTCATCAGACACCATAAAAGGCGTTGGTTAGTTTAAACAGCCGGACTGTGGCCATGGAAGTCGGCACCAGCTAAGGAGTGTGTAACAACTCACCAGCCGAATTAACCAGCCCTGAAAATTGATGGCGCTAAGCGTGATACCGATACTCAACCATCATGGCAAATAGAAGCTATGATGAGTAAGAGGGCGTGAAGACTGTGTAGAAGGCTTGGATGTGAATCTGGTTGGAACAGTCTTTAGTGCAGATCTTGGTGGTAGTAGCAAATATTCAAATGAGAACTTTGAAGACCGAAGTGGAGAAGGGTTCCATGAGAACAGCATTTGGTCATGGGTTACTCGATCCTAAGACATAGGGAAATTCCTTGTAATACATTTGTACTTACGTACATGTAGTCAAAAGGGAATGAGGTTCATATTCCTCAAGCTGGATGTGGGAGCTATGTGGTAACACAAACAAGCTCGGAGACATCGGTATGTGCAACTGGAAGAGTTCTCTTTTCTTCTTAACAGTCTATCTCCCTGAAAGGATTATCCAGAGCTAGGGATATACGGCTGGCAGAGCAGTTCTCCATTGAATTGTCAGTGAAGCTCATAACGATCCTTGAAAATCCGAGTAAGATTATCTCATCACACCAGGTCGTACCCATAACCGCATCAGGTCTCCAAGGTTAGCAGCCTCTGGTCGATAGAATAACGT
>CALBLZ010000263.1 GCA_937895715.1 uncultured Candidatus Berkelbacteria bacterium | reverse complement strand
AAGCCGGTACTGCAGGATATTATGAATGCGGTAAAGGTAGTTCTCCAAAATACTCCTCCCGAACTTTCATCGGACGTCATGGAAAAAGGTATTATTCTTACTGGTGGCACAGCCCAGCTACGCAAACTTGATGAGCTCTTCACCAAGATCACCGGTGTACCGTGCCAGGTAGCTGAAAACCCGACCCTCTGCACGGCAAAAGGCACCTTAATTGCAGTGGAACACCTTGAATCTTTTAAGCGAAGTGTTTTATGGAACAAGTAGAACACGACCCAGCAATAATTCTGGGAATCTCCCTCAACATAAAGGGGAAAGATGGCGTTCTCACGGCCATTGACACTGCAACCAAAAAAGAGCCAGTTCAGGTTGCAACCGTCAACCCTGAGTTTATTCTCGATGCCCTCAATTTTCCTGACTTTAAATCCGCACTCGAAGAAATGCCCGTGTGCACCATCGATGGTAGCGGCGCGTACATTGCACTTAAAGTTGGTCAACTCGTTGGGCACAACCGCCATGAGACGTTTGAACAGTACCCTGGAGCAGATCTAATTCAAGATTTATTTTCAATGTACCGCGACGGCAGCAAGCGGTTCTATTTTGTGGGAAGCACCGATGAAGTGCTTCAAAAAGCAGCCGAGAAAATCCGCACTATTTACCCCGAGATTCAAATTGTTGGCTGGAACAGTGCTGGCAAGATTGATGTACACAACCTATACATCCCCCCTGAGCTCATTGCCGAAATCACAAAGGCAAAGCCCGACATTCTCTTGATTGGCTTTGGTGCCCCAAAACAAGAACTCTGGATGCGCGCTGCCAAAGAGGTGCTCAATGTACCCGCCATGGTTGGCATTGGGGGAGCGCTACGCTTCTACGGAAGCAAGCCACGAGCTCCTCGACTTATGCGCACCCTAAAGCTTGAGTGGCTGTACCGCACGTTTAAAGAAAAAGGCCATGCTCATCGAGCTTGGCGTGCAGTTGTCGTATTCCCCATCCGCGTAATCGGCTGGCTGCTTGCCGACTAAGTTCTGCGTTTCTTTTTATAGTGGGAAAGGCGTCGCATAATGTTGATAATGAACATGGCGATCACCACAGCAAAGACAACCAAAATCACTATCCTGAACCAAGGATAGTCGTGCCAGAACTGCACCAGTTTATCTGCAATCGCCAACATTAGTGCGGTGAGCAGGGCCGAGCCAATGACGTTGTACATTAAAAATGTACTCCGCTTAATTTTTGAAAAACCTGCAATATATGAGGCCCAAGGGCGAACGTGGCCAATAAGTTGAGCTCCAAGAATAATCACAGGCCCGTGCTGTTTGTACCACCTCATGAGTCGCTGCTGAAGTGAGCTGAACTCTTTTGTGCCACTAGCTAACTTTGCAGCTCGCAAGCCAACTTCGTATGAAAAGGTGCACCCTACTATGTGTGCAAACATAATCAGACCAAACACCTCAAAGTAGCCGATGGAGCCAGCCCGGATGCTTTGATGCGCAGCAACATAGGCAAGCTCAGTGGGGAGGGGTATTCCTAAATACTCAGCAGCAATCAGCGCCATCACGGCAAATATGCCGTACGTATCGAGGAACAACGCGAACGAAGAAATCATATACCCTATTGTACTACAGGAGACGGTAAATCTCGTTTCGACGGTTAAACGAAAACATTAGCGCTCGTAGCAGCGGGACAACAAGTTGGCTCTTATACTGCTTAATGGCAATTGACTTAAGGTTCTGTTCAGCTTCGGTTAGCCACAGCACAAACCACTGCGATTCCTTTAAAAACCGTCGCGGAGGGCGGAGGTTATACCCAGGCCGCCGACCGGGAAAGCGATGGTAGTGAATTAGGGCACCATACACAGGCACAGCAGGAAGCAGCTTACTAAAGAGCTGTTTGACAACTCTAGCAAGCACGGCGTGATCACGGTGTAGATCTGCAGGATCACTCGTAATTACGACTGAGGGGACAAAATCCTTCAGAATCAGCTGAAGCTGTTTTCTGATTTGCGCTTGCTCTCGGTGGAGGAGTCCATCATTTAACTCAGAGAAGATAATCTTTTTAGCCGGAATGCCACACACTGCCACGGCACGTTTCACTTCGCGGCGTCGTAACGCCTGCTTTCCCCACTTGTTACCCGAAGTAATCATGAGAATACGCACATCGGCACCAGCGGCAACAGCTCGCTGCAGCAACCCACCAGAACCAAGCACCTCATCATCAGGGTGGGGGATAACAAGCAACAATCGATCAGTCGACTGTAAGGTGGAGAATTCGGGGAGCTTCTGGAGATCGGCGCTGGTGCAGAGCGGATTGCGTTGAAGCGTTGTAATCAGCTTCATCGGATTAGACCCTTGTAGAGCGCAATGTATTGATCAACCGTGTTCGAAAGCTCGTGTGCTTTAATAAGCTCTCGTCCGGTTTCACCCATTTGCTTTGCCTTGTCGGGGTGGTTAACCACCTGCAAAATTCGCGCCGCCAGATCTTCTGCGTGATCAGGTGTAAATAAATAACCACTCTCACCGTGCCGCACCAACTCAGGGAGGGCAGCAGAACGACTGGCGATTACAGGTAAGCCACAGGCCATTGCTTCCATCACCACAATGCCTTGCGTTTCGATGTTGCTTGTAATCACAAAAGCTGTGGATTCATGGTACAGCTGATTTTGAACGCTGCTTCCGCTCGCAACATTACCAATAAACACTACCCAGTCAGACAGCCCTTGCCGACGGATAATCGACTTGTACAAGGCAAGCCGGTCACCGGTTCCAGCAAGCACAAACCGCACCGACTTGTGCGCAAGTACCAGCGGAACAGCCTCGAACAGTACCTCAAGGTTCTTTTCCTTGCTCATTCGCCCCATAAACAGAATGTTCGGCACGTCATCAGGAAGTTTGCGCGGTGTACCAACTGGTGGAACCTGGAAATGATGCACGTCGATGCCATTCGAAATTACTCGGATTGGCGCCTTTACACCTGAGCGCATAAGCACCTGGCGCATGCTTTCAGAAGGGCAGGTAACCATGTCACAGTCTTTGTACACACTGTTGAGATAAATCACGAGCGCTCGACGAGTAAGCGGCGTTACTAAGCCAAAGAGGTCGAGTGAGTCCAGAATGTACTCGAGTGCAAAGTGGTGAGTGCACACCACAGGAATATCTTTCTTATTT
>CALBLZ010000262.1 GCA_937895715.1 uncultured Candidatus Berkelbacteria bacterium | reverse complement strand
TCTCTTCGGTTGCACTAATTGAGTTAAACCGTACTCCGACGTGCACTACATTCACCGTTGTACTACCGTTAAACGTCGCGTTCGCAACATCGTAGTCCTCTGCATCATTCGTGGTAGTACTCGAGATTAGGTCAGCAGTATTTGGGGGAACTTCATCAACATCCGAAAATACGCCGGTCCAGGCCGTATTACTACCATTTCCTGAAGGAGAAAGGAGTACAACCTGCCCCACGCCAGGGTAAGAATTCTGCACGGCACCCACTCCCTGATTTAGAGCAATATCGTCTAGGTAGATTGTGCCCGACGCTGTGCCCGAAGCCCCACATGCAGTATTGAGATCAAATCCAGCCCCTACTCGAGCAACGCCGGTTGAAATATTTCGGGTTGTACTCGTAGCAAAGCTAGATCCATTTACCAGGCCGGTAACAATATGTGAGCCCCCTGCCCCTGTGGTATTCAGACGCATTTCTACACGGTACCAGGTATTGGTAGATCCCGCTGAACTATTTGAGCCAATCTGACCGTCTTCGTCATACAAGCCAAATGAGTTATTTGTATTGAGCCGAATGTAAGCGCGCTGGTTACCGCTGGAATCTCGTAAATCGAGCACTGTGGCGTCGGCATTTATTGCCGTGCCTATTCTGATGTAGGCACGCACATAGTAGTCACTATTAGTGTTAGCTGCCGCAAAATCGTAGAACATGCCACTGCGCGTTCCTCCACTACCGGTAGCCGAGTAGACACCGCTACGCACCACAGTGGTACCAAGCGTTGGCGCATTGCAGATGGTATTACTCCACTCCATCCCAGCGGTAGTTGAATTGAGCTCGTAGCCACTGGTGTACAAGCGACCTCCTTCACGGGGCACGTACTCCACTAAGAGCCACATGGCTGTAACTTTTGTTCCCACATCAACACTGGTCGTGCGTACACCAATCTGAGCGGCATCAAGGTCCGCCGTAGTCCAGGGACGGTAATTGGATGAACCCGGCAGATCGTAGGTTGTTAACTGGTACAACTGAAAAGTATTTGCTGCAGAATAAATATGGGAATACCACGTACTGTCGCCGTTTAAAGTGTCTGCGACACTGCTTCCTTCCTCCGTAGTGCCGCCACTTGAAGCCTTAACACGGAGCACATGAGAGTCACCGCCGCCGCCAGAAGCACAGCTCACACCACCAACACCTCCTGCATTCGCCTTTTCAAGGAAAACGTTATAGCCGGGTTCGATTGCTCCATTTGTGCACCGTGTGAACCTGTGTCCAACTGAGGTAAGTCGAATGGTATCACCTGCAGTGATCCCCGCACTTGAGGCTGCCTCAAGGTTAAAGTCGTCAGTGGTGTTTGTGGCGCTAACTAAGATAAATGTTGTTGCATCATCTGGTGTACGCTCGTCAACCTCATCGTAATCTACAGAATTTGCACCAGAGTCGTCCCATGCTGAGTTATCACCATCTGCATTCGGCAGCATATGTACGATTTTTCCCTCGCCTGCCCAGTTATCAGAGCGGCCCGAATCGCCATTCACCGCAAGGTCGTCAAAAATTATATTCGCCGTAGTTGCCGTATTCACACCCCATTTTATACGATCAGTTGCCGCAGAAAGGTTGGCGCTACCCGTTGCAGCCTGGGTGCCATCGATGCGCAGTGTAGCGGTTGTGCTCGCCAGGGTTGTGCTATCCATACCCAGCTCAATTCGGTACCAGGTAGCCGTTGCGAGCGCGCTACTATCTGAGCCAATTTGGGCACTATCCTCTTCGTTCCACAGCTCAAGCGTTCCGTCGGTGTTCATTCGCACACCAATCCTATTTGCCACGCCTTCAAAGCTCAGGAATCTGGCCTGAGCCGACGGTAGTGTGGTGATGTATACATAAGCACGTGCCCAATATCTTCCGGCAGTTGGGGTAGAAACCTTGTACTTAGTCATCGTAATCGCGCTACCACTAGCGTTCATCCGCCAAGCAGCCGTTCCTGAGCGTTTGGTGGTGGTTTCAATGGTGGTTGTGCCAGAAACCGCGTCGACTTCCATGGCGGCCACATTTGATTGCGTTTCTGCACCGCCCGACCAGAGGCGGTTTGGGCTCTGGGCACCAACCTGGTCCGAGGCGATTTGCCAGCGCCGCGGCTCGGTAAACACTGTGGCATCGTCTGCTCCGAGTAGCTCCACCGCTCCGAGTAAGTAGAATTCCGGGCTTACATCTGGAGCATCGTACACGTATGAAAAATTCTGCGTTTCCCCCGCCTTGAGTGAAACATTCCAGAAGATTTCTTGCTGGTTGGTTTCTGGTAGATCACGCTTCTCACCCTTCCCTGATACGGCAAGTACGCTAAATACTGACGGCACGCGCTCCACCACCTTAGTGACACCATCCTGGTTAGCAGTAACACTAAAACGCACCTCGTACTTTTCCAGTGGGTAGATACGCATTGAGGCATCGCGGGTTATCACGAACGGCGCATCTTCTACCCGAATCTCGTCCGAAAGGCGGCGCGTTCCATTCGGCGTAACTGCTGCAACATCCAGCTTGTGGATACCCGGCTCGCGCACGGTAACGTACGTTTGGTAGTCTGGCACATCGGTAACGCCCTTATCCACACAGATGCCAGATTTTGTAATCGAATCATTAATGGTGCCTTTGTACTCCTTGGTTCCAGACGGCGAGGTGATTGTAGCTTCTACCTGAGCATCGCAGAGTGTTCGCCCCAGGTCATCGAGTACCGCAAACCCCACCCGAGCCTGTTCACCAACCATGTAGCTTGACTTGTACACGTTTACAGCAAGTACCCCCCACGTGAAATCTTGTGCAATCTTTGACTGATTCCCCCGCTTTTCAAGCGTCACCTGCAGCTGATACCTTCCTGGCTGGTAGGCACTTGGAGACGGCATTTCAATTTGCAACGTCTGCCCATCCCCGGCTGAGCGGATTGTGGGTAAATCTGATGCTAACTCACCACCCCGCGCTACACGCGCTATAATTTTTTCGTTACCACTAACTGCAGTACCTACCTCTTCGAAGGTTCTGTCTACCATCGAAAGGCCAGCTACCGTCACAGTGAAACTCGGCTGGTCAGTAGTATCAAAATAGGTTTTTGTATCTGAAGAAAAACTCGCCGAAACGGTACCCGGCACTAGTACGGTTGGTGCAATTGTAACCAGGAGCGCAGCAGCCACAACCAAAGCTAGGCCCCGTGTAATACGACGCCAAAGCACGGCTTTCTTGCCGTTTCCTTTCAACCAGTTGAGACTCTGAACTTTCACCGTTCAATAATAACACAAAAAGCTAACGATTATTTGTGATATCCGCAGGCCAAAGGCCGAGGACTTAACAAATCAACGTTAGCTTTTTACTTCGGCGCAAACCGAGATGCAATAAATGTTGCAGTGAACTTAACTGCCCTTTTGGGGCAGAGGGTGTCTATTACACAAACATCCTGTGGGGCAAGGGCCCCGTCTACCTATAGAGAGGTAGACTCGACCGTTGACGCTGGAGTATTGGCTACTCTTACGAGTAACCAGCCAGACGTCTATCCTTTAGAAAGGAGGTGGTCCATCCGCACGTTCCCGTACGGATACCTTGTTACGACTTAACCCTGATCATCGAACTCGCCGTAGTACATATAATGTCCTTCGGGCGCTCCCGACTTTCGTGGTTTGACGGGCGGTGTGTACAAGACCCGAGAACGTATTCACGGCCGTATGGCTGACCGGCCGTTACTAGTGATTCCAACTTCAAGGAGTCGGGTTGCAGACTCCTATCCGAACTGAGGGAAGGTTTGGTGAGATTAGCTCCGCCTCGCGGCTTGGCAACTCATTGTTACTTCCCATTGTAGCGCGTGTGTCGCCCAAGACGTAAGGGCCACGCTGATTTGACGTCATCCACACCTTCCTCCGCATTAACTGCGGCAGTTTCATGTGAGAAATACAACACATGATGTGGGTTGCGCTCGTTGACCGACTTAACGGGACACTTCACAGCACGAGCTGACGACAACCGTGCAACACCTGTCACCGAGTTCCTTGCGGCACGGCTCTATTTCTAGAGCTTTCTCGGGATGTCAAGCCTTGGTAAGGTTCTTCGCTTAGTGACGAATTAAACCACACGCTCCACCACTTGTGCGGGTCCCCGTCAATTCCTTTGAGTT
>CALBLZ010000261.1 GCA_937895715.1 uncultured Candidatus Berkelbacteria bacterium | reverse complement strand
GTTGGCTCGTCAGGCGCATTCTTTACCTCATTAATGATCATTGTAATCTGGGGGTTTCTCGGGCCATCAAATAACTATTCAGACACCTGGCAACTGATAATTAACACTGGTACTACAATTGTCACCTTCCTGATGGTGTTCCTGATTCAAAACACCCAAAACCGCGATGCTAAGGCACTGCACATCAAACTCGATGAACTAATCCGCTCAACCAAGAGTGCCCGCAACACTATGGTGGATATCGAAAACCTTAGCGATAAAGATCTCGAAACACTCCACGAGGAGTTCCAGGAGCTACATCGCAAGAGCCACGAGGCCCTAGAAAAGCGCCAGATGACCCTGCGCGCCAAGGCAGCGAGCGCTCAAGTACAGCCACCAGCTAAATAATTGACATTTCCAGAGTAGACTGGTAGGATTAGCATCGAATACGTAACGTGACACCATGGAGCCAAACGAACAACTTCCAGAAGGAGAGTTTCATCACTTTCAGTTGGTTGGTCAAGACGGAGAAATCCCTCTGAGCGTCTCAATCTTGGTGCATGTCAATCCAAAAGCTTCCCGTTCGTCGCTTGTCGGAGATAACCCAATCACCTCTAACGATGTGCTGGAACTCCACGAAGCCTTACAGAGCTTTGACGGCGACTTTGTTACGGCGTTCTCCAAGAAATAACGCACGCTCTCCCGAGCCCAACCTGCCTCTTAGCTTTTTCTATGTCTGCACACGCTGTTACCCACTCAATCAAGGCTGAAACCCGCGACCTCGCCACTAAGGCTGCTAAGCAGCTCCGCCGCGAAGGTATTGTTCCTGCTGTCGTGTACGGCAACGTTAAGGAAAACCAGCACCTGGCCCTCAACGAGCGCGAGTTTAGCAAGTTATTCCACCAAACCGGGTACTCCACCCTGATTAATCTGGTCGTAGATGCAGATAAGCCGGTTAAGGTCCTCATTCAAGACTTGCAGATCAATCCCGTTCGAGGAGAAGTTACCCACATCGACTTCTTTGCAGTAAACATGAAGGAAAAACTAACTACCGAGGTTCCTCTCGAGTTTGTTGGTGTCGCTGCTGCTGTCGACGTGCTTGGCGGAACCCTCATTACCGTTAAAAACGAGGTAGAGGTTGAATGTCTTCCAGATGACCTTCCTCAGTCACTCAACGTAGACATCACTTCCCTTGCAACCTTCGACGACGTCATTCGTGTAAGCGATATCGTTGCACCTGAAGGTGTTACCATTCTTGGCGAAGCTGAAGAAGTTGTCGCATCTATCTCTGAGCCTATGTCCGAAGAAGAGCTTGCCGCTCTCGATGAAGCTCCTGCCACCGAAGTCGAGACCGAGTTCGAGACCACCTCTGGTACTGAAGCTGCCGAAGGCGAAGCCGGAGCTGAAAAGAAAGACGAAGAGTAGCCCCCGGGTTACATCTTCCTGGTTCCACAAAAAACCGCCCCCTCTGGGGCGGTTTTTGGTTACCTACATTCCTGGGATGCGGAACTTTCGGGTGAGCTGGTGAACAATGGCCTGTACCTCAGCTTCTCGCTGGGGCTCGGACAGCATGGTATGAATACATTCTGCCAGCACCCCCATCTCTGTTTCTTTCATGCCCCGGGTAGTAATCGCTGCAGTACCAATGCGCAGCCCTGAAGGACTCAGCGCTGGTTGGTCGTCGTACGGAATGAGATTCTTGTTGGTGGTGATACCAACTGCCTCCAGGCGACGTTGTGCCTCTTTGCCAAGGACGCCGGAACCACGAAGATCGAGGAGCATGAGGTGTGTCTCGGTACCATCTGCAACCAGTCGGTAGCCGAGCTGCTGTAGCGCGTAGGCAAGGGCTTGGGCATTCTTTACCACCTGCTTGGCGTAGACCGCAAAGCTTGGCTCTTGCGCCTCGGAGAGGGCTACCGCTTTTGCAGCAATAGTATGCATCTGGGGTCCACCTTGAACACCAGGAAACACAGCTTTGTCGATAGCACTTGCAAGCTCTGGCTTGCAGAAGATCATGCCTCCGCGTGGGCCGCGTAGTGTCTTTTGTGTAGTGGTAGTAATTATATCGGCATGACCAAATGGGCTCGGGTGAGCATTTCCGGCAATTAACCCGGCCACATGTGCCATATCGACCATTAGAAGTGACTGACTCTCACGGGCGATTCGACTAAACGCCGCCCAATCAATGAGCATAGGATAAGCAGAACCCCCAGCGACAATTAACTTAGGATGGTGGGCCTTGGCTTGCACAGCAATTTCATCGTAGTCGAGCAGGCCCGTCTCTTGGGAGACGCCGTAGTGTACAAAGTTGTACACCGTACCGCTATAACTTACCGTATGGCCGTGCGTAAGGTGTCCTCCATGTGCAAGCGAGAGAGAAAGGACTGTATCACCTGGCTTGAGTACCGCGGCATACGCAGCAATATTTGCCGTTGAACCAGCGTACGGCTGCACATTCACGTGGTAATCGGTGTGAAATACTGCCTGGGCCTCGCGCTGAGTAAGCAACTCTACTTTGTCTGCAACTTCGTTACCACCGTAGTAACGACGGCCTGGGTAGCCCTCTGAGTACTTGTTTGTTAGCACTGAAGCTGACGCCTCGAGAACAGCGCGTGAAACATAGTTTTCGGAAGCAATGAGGGAGAGCTCACGCTGCTGACGTTCTTTCTCGGCTTTAAGAAGTTCTTGAATTTCGAGAGTGCTCATAGAGAAGTTTGAGTAGTAGCGGCTAGAACTGTGTTGTGGAGAAGCCACTGGACTGTTACGGGGCCAACCCCGCCCGTAGCCGGTGCAACAGCTTCTGCAATCTGATCTACGGAATCACGGTGTACGTCGCGGGCACAATCAACCACAACTGCGCCTTCTTTAATCCAGAGATAGGTAATGAGATCGGGCTGACCAGTGCCGCTAATGAGGATGTCGGCCTGCTTGGTAATACCTAATATTTTTTCGGTTTCTTCATCGACTGCCACTACATCGAGGCCCATAGCTGTAAGGAATTGTAGCAACGGCGTGCCTACAAGGCGGCCATGCCCGACCAGAACGATTTTTTTACCGACTAGCGAAATGGCGTGATGATTGAGCAAGAGCACTACAGCTGCAACCATGGGTGGCAGTGCTACCTGGCTCGACATAATTGTTGCCGCGGCATCGGTGCTCGGGGTAAGGGTTTCAACCCAATTGCCGCGGAGTCCATCGACATCTTTTTCTGGAGCGATATGCGTTAGCAGCTGATCAGTTTCATCCTTACTCCAAGATTCTGGGAGGGGCAACTGAACGATAATGCCGTGTACTTCTTCGTCTGTACTCAGGTGGTCGAGGGCGAGAACAGCCTGATCGTGTGGCTCCTCTTCCTCGATATGATAGATGGAGATGGTGATGCCAAGCTCCTTAGCGCGCGCCTGCTTTTTATCGATGTACGTGAGGCTGTCGGAGTTGCTACCCACTAAGAGGATTGCGAGATGTGGGAATATGTCACGCTCGAGTAATTCAGCAGCAGCTCGCTCGGTGTGGGCGGCCAGGGTTTTGACTAGTTCGGCACTGGAGAGGAGTTGCATACGCAGGTAGATTACCAGAAAAGCTCAGGAGCAGCCACCTTAAGTGACGTGTAGCCGCTAGTAGCACAAACAACATGATCTACGAGTTCTATACCAATCTGCCGGCCTGCAAGTGCAATGCTGCGTGTAATCTGAGAATCGGCAGAGCTTGGTGCGTGATTGCCAGAGGGATGGTTATGCGCCATTACAATGTGGGAGGCGTTGTTGAGGATGGCAGCGCGAAAGACTTCTCGGGGATGAGCAAGACTTGCAGAGGCAGTGCCTACACTTACAAGTTGTCGCTCGAGAATTGTGCCCCGGATAGTTAGGTAGAATACTACTAGGTGCTCTTGTGGCTCGTGAAGAAGGTCGGAGCAGGCCAAGTATATTCGTTCTGGAGAATCTAGTGCTTCTACCCGTTGCTGCGCTAGCGCCGGCGCTAATGCTAGGCCAGCCATTATTCGTGCAGCTTTAGCAGGACCAACTCCCTGCACGCTGCAGAGCTCATTAAATGAAGATGTTCCAGCTAATATGAGTGGCTCAATCTTTTGTGCCAAGCGTTGCACTGGGACACCAGCGGTACCCGTGCTTAGCAGTACGGAAAGCAGATCGGTAACGCTA
>CALBLZ010000260.1 GCA_937895715.1 uncultured Candidatus Berkelbacteria bacterium | reverse complement strand
AAGACATAAAAGCGGCGGCCGAATTCCTAAATCGTCCCGGAGTTTTCCCTTGGGAAAGTTCTGTGGAAATGATCGCAGAATTCAACGCTTCCCAGGAAGAGTTAGTCTCTCAGGCTGAACTACCAAAGGTAGTCCGGATCGAAATTGATCAGATTGGGGATGTATGGGGAGTTCTAGAAAACGGCGGAAAGACGAAAGCAATTTCTGCTACCGTTCGTAAGCCCGATTTCAAAGATGGGGCAATATCGGTGTCCTACAAGTTCGGTGAAGAGGTACATGTATCTTCACGAAATCCATTCACAAGTAGATCAATTGAGTTACGAGAGGAACCCTATGCTGTACTTCTGGAGCGCTATGTCAATGCTCCCAAAAGAGCGGCAGAAGAGGAAGCAAGAAGGATACAAATGCAGAACCAGCTGACTCTCGCGCAACAGAAGCGCGTAAGCGAAGGTGACCTGCAGATTCCGGTCTTTGGGTACTTCCAGCGGAAGGACGGCTGGACCGGGAAGGTTCTTCAAAACCAGGGGCATTACGCAAATGTCCACATCTGGATGACTGATGGTGAACTCGAGAAGATGGAGTTCAGGCTGATATGCTCAGCTGAGTTTAACCCTGACATTGAGGTCGGGGAAGCAAGTCTGGTCTACAACGACCAGAAACGTGGCTTCATCCACGAAAGAGACTGGCGAGCTAATCGCCTAAAGTTCGTGATTCAGGTTGGGGGTAGTTTGCATAAACTATCCATTGATGAAAAGAGTCTCTTTGGGAAATACCTGAAGAGTAAGTCCGAAGAAGGAATGTACTAATGGAGAATCAATCAGTGAGATAAAAACACAAAGTCTCGCCTCAATCACGAGACTATAAGTAAGGATCTGGGGGATTGAGAGGTGTGGATGTGAGTACGTTTGGTAACGTACTGTGGTGTAAGCCCTTCTACTAACAGTTAAGCTGTTAACAGAAACCTACCCCGGCGGAGAGTGGGATACAGAGGGAAGTTAGATCCCTAGGTCCACCGTTAAATATAAATCTCTAACATGCAAGGTGCGGTATATAATGTATGTACCAAAGTACGGTTCCTCTACGAGGAAACTCCTTGCTAATTCGCAAAACCATGCGGATGGAAGATGCTAAAGGGCATTTCGCCCACTTAACCTAGTTATCTATGGAGGACACAATGTCTTTCTTGAACATAAAGAGCTAAAGGACCATTTTCAAAAATGGTCCTTTTCGTTTTATTACCCCAAAACTCTTCTTTGCACTTCTGGGTCAAAAATACTTTCCTTTACAGTTTCGCCTGCTAAATGCATTGCAATCTTTCTTGCTCCATAAATTGAGGGTAAAATTCCTACACCATTACAACCTAAGTTATATAGTAGAGTAGTGTTTAGTGGTTCAACGCCAACACATCTTAATCCACTTT
>CALBLZ010000259.1 GCA_937895715.1 uncultured Candidatus Berkelbacteria bacterium | reverse complement strand
TGAAAACTAAATAGTGGTAACTTGCCTCGTAATTAAACTTGGCATTATTGCAGAATCGATAACACTGTATCGATAAAACTTACATAAGCAATTTGTTTCGCAAATAGCGAATGACAAATTGCTTGTCAAAGATGTATAATCTTCGTACTCGTAAAGCTTGCGCTAAACGAATAAAAGATAAGATTAAAACTTTCGGTTGATTAGTATTGCTCGGCTCAATGCATTGCTGCACTTACACCTGCAACCTATTAAATCGCAACTATTTAATCCGGGCAAGCCCTTCATAAATAATTTTGATTGATATACGCAGTAGTCTTCTGCGAACCTTTCGTAGCCCGAAGGCTACAACGAAACCTAGTCTTGTGGACAGCTTCGCGCTTATATGCTTTCAGCGCTTATCTTAACTAGACCTAGCTACCCCGCCATGCTCCTGAAGGAACAACGGGTACACCAGAGGTCTATGCATCTCGGTCCTCTCGTACTAGAGACGCGCCCACTCAAGTTTCGTACACCCACAGCAGATAAGGACCAAACTGTCTCACGACGTTTTGAACCCAGCTCGCGTACCACTTTAATTGGCGAACAGCCAAACCCTTGGGAGCTTCTTCACCCCCAGGACGTGATGAGCCGACATCGTACATTAATCCATACTTTCATATGGTGCAGACTATATCTTCTTCTTATCAACTACGGTAGGCATGCTCATGCCATAGTATGTTGTGTTTATGTCGCTCTATTAAATAGAACAACATGATAAGAGTCGGCGTGTTACCTTGTGCTATCAAATAGACATGCAACGTCTCCTCTTTCGAGTCAGTCGTTACGGGGTCAACGCTAAAATTATAGCGCGACTTCCCACGGTATTTCCATGTAATACTTTTCTAACAAAACCACAGTATTACTTACGGGTTCACCGTTATAAGCCGAATTTATTTATCTTTCATATTTTATCTGTGGTGTCTTTTGAGACACCATAAGACGGAAGAAAGACCATTGGTATGAGATCACTCTCAAAGCACCCCGATTATGTTAAGGTGCCAAACCTTCTCGTCTATGTGGACTATTGGAGAAGATCAGCCTGTTATCCCTAGAGTAACTTTTATCCGTTGGGCTTTGCGTCTTCCACTCGAACGCATCGGATCACTAACTTCTACTTTCGTACCTGCGCGAGTCGCCACTCTTGCAGTCAAGCAAGCTTATGCGTTTGCACTATCAGCGCGATTTCCATCCGCGCTTAGCTTACCTTAATAAACGCCTCCGTTACCATTTAGGAGGCAACCGCCCCAGTTAAACTACCCACGAGCCACTGTCCTTGATCAGGTTAAAATCAAGTTAGAAACAACATTCACACAGGGTGGTATTTCACTATTGCCTCCACTTGGACTGGCGTCCAAGCTTCAAAGGCTCCCACCTATACTAAACAATATAAACACTGTTTCAATAACACGCTATAGTAAAGCTTCATAGGGTCTTTCCGTCTTGCTGCGGGTAGACGGCATCTTTACCGCCATTGTAAGTTCATCGGAGTGTTCGTTAAGACAGTCTTCTACTCGTTATGCCATTCGTGCGGGTCGTAACTTACACGACAAGGAATTTCGCTACCATAGGACGGTTATAGTTACCGCCGGCGTTCATCAGGGCTTGGGCTT
>CALBLZ010000258.1 GCA_937895715.1 uncultured Candidatus Berkelbacteria bacterium | reverse complement strand
AGCGGTAGCCTTGGAAGCATTACCAGTATGTGGGGGCTACAGCTCCGTCCTTCTAGCTGGAGTGGTACTGGGCATATGACCAGCCAGTTTGGTGTTG
The DNA here is from genome assembly GCA_937895715.1 of uncultured Candidatus Berkelbacteria bacterium. Classification (GTDB taxonomy): domain Bacteria; phylum Patescibacteriota; class UBA1384; order CAILIB01; family CAILIB01; genus CALBLZ01. Next base: position 3,754 of record CALBLZ010000258.1, on the reverse strand, counting down.
GGTACGTCGCGGGCAGCGCTATGAATTCGATTACCGCCAACGGCCAAACCCGCGTAATGTTTGATGTCCCCGTCATGCCTGATCCAGGCGCCTTCACTGGTACAACAGTAGTTGGTCTACGTTTTGGCTCCAGTACCAGCGCACGTGACGGTATCCTCTGGGGCACTGATACAAACCTGTACCGAGGTGGTGCAGACCAGTTAAAGACAGATGATAGCCTGTTTGTTGCGAGCTCGATTAGTGCTGGGATAGCTCCGGTTGCCGGCCAGGGTCTGACTGTTTCTACCGACGGTACTGCAAATATTCGCATGGCAGCTGCTTCAACAACAGCAACAATCTCTACTAGCGCATCAGTAGACCTGTCACTTAACCCAGCAACTGGTATCACAATGCTGAAGACGGCAAGTGTGCAGAACTACCTACGTGTTTACGACTCAGGTGGTACCAAGTACACCCAGGTTACCCATGATGGTACCAACGGCGTGCTGAGCACAAGCTCAGGAGAGCTGAAGATTCAGGGTGGAGGCGCCAGCCAGTTTATCCTAGGCTCAACTGGAAATGCGGTGAGTCTGTACTTCCAGGAGAACTCGACCATCGGTGGTGTTGGTGGCGATACCCTCGCTGTTGGTGTGAGTGGTGATACCATTAACCTCAACGTGAGCGGCGCTACCTATAACGTGCAAACGCTGGGTACCCCAAGTGGTCTCTACCTTTCTAGCTCGATTGCTACCGGTGCATCTGGACAGGCCCTCAAGCTCAATACCTCTACCTGGCAGGTAGAGCGCGATACATCCTCTGCGCGGTATAAGCATGATATTCAAACGTACGGTCAGGGTTTGGCGCTGGTTCAGGCACTTCGTCCGGTATCCTTCAAGTGGAATGCAAATACTGGCTCACCGAACATGCCTGACATCGGTTTAATTGCTGAAGAAGTGGCAACTGCCTTCCCAGATGCCGTGGTGTACACCGACGGACTCCCAGATGGTGTTCGCTACGACCGCCTCACCATTCCACTTATTATGGCTACCAAAGAGCTGGCCACAACCCTTACCGCTGTTCAGGGTGATGTAGCACTTGCCCAAGCTCAGATTGCAGATCTTCAGATTAACGGTGCTGCAACCGACGGTTCACGCCTTCGATTTAATAAGGCGATTGCTGTCCGCGCTTCAATTCTTTCCGAGAACCTCTTTGTAGTAGAAGATGCAAATGGCGCAGAGCGTTTCGTAGTTGACCCAACTGGCGCCATTGCAACCGGAAGCAGCTTGCCAGGCGTGCCTACCGTAGGAGTTGACCCAGTTTCTGGTGCAGACGCAGGCTCACTTACCGGCACTACCAGCCCGCTCTACACGAGTGCAAGTGGTCTTACGGCTACTGTTAAAAAGGGTGTTGCCTTCACCAGTAATGCACTGGCAAGCGGCCAAACTACCCGCCGCTGTGTAGTTGCAGCAGACCAATCTGTAAGCATTGCGGCTAACTCAACCAAGTATCTTGCGCTTGTAGCTAACGGCTCTCTAACCAGCGAAGGCCAGGCGTGTACCATTCAACAGCTCGATCAGCTCCCAGCTTTCTCTGCTAAGGCTCCAGTGCTCGTGATTGCTCAGGTTACTTCTGACGCTACTGATATTACAGAAACTATCGATACTCGCTTCTTTATTGGAGCGCAGCTCAGTTACGCCGAAGCTACATCTGCAGTGCTACCTGGTCAGTCAGTCCGTCCGTCAGCTTCGAGCGACAACGCAGTTGAGCTCAGCACAAGTGGCCGCGTTTCAGCCGGTGTTGTGGCAATTGGTTCTGATGCAGCAGGGCGGGTACTGGTGTATAGCTCTGGCCGTGGATACGTGCGAAGTTCTGACGCTACAGCAACCCGAGGAAACCGTGCTGTAAACTCTACGGTTACCGCCGGTACAGTTGCAGGTGAGTCAGATGAGAACCTTGCAGGACAGCTTGGTGCAATCCTTACGACCCGTAGCAACCTTCGTCCAGCAGTGCTGGTGCAGGTGAGCGGAAATTAAGCAAAATCTGATTGACACCAGTGAGTTCTGCGTGTCATGATACGAAATGAATCTACTCCTAATTACCTGGCTATGAAGCGACTCACATCCGTGCTAACCGCCCTTATCATTGTTCTTGTTATTGTCGGTGCAGCTGTTTGGTTCTTTTTCTTCCGAACTAAAACACTCACCCCAACCGATACCACAGGTACCTCTGAGTACTCTGCTGTTGCCCTAAACAGCAACGAACTGTTCTTTGGTAGAATCACCAAGCAAGATGCTACTCAGCTTGTGCTCGAAGACGTATACTTCTTCACTTTTGTACCAGATGCAGCCGCAACAAGTGGTTCAACTACTGCCACAACCACCCAAGCAAATGGTTCAAACCAGAACCTGCGTCCAACCTTGATTGATACCTCAGCAAAGGACTCTATTGCTCCAACTCGCGTGTACGTCTTCAACCGCGATCAGATCAAGTACACCTACCCGCTTAAGTCAGATGCGTCGGTTATTACCACCATCAACGACTACAAAAAGCAGGCTAAGTAGTTTTCTAATAAAGGGGGGACATGGCAGAACCTCAATATGAGGCACTCGTTGCCCATATTCACGAGGTAGAGCAAGAACTGGCCGACCTGCGCCTCATTGAGCGCAGGGCGGTGCACGAGCTCGAACAGCAGCGTAAGACGGCAGGGCGTCGTCTTACGTTGTTAAAGACGCTGCACTCGCTGAACCTAGCGGTGTTTGCCAACCTTTCTGATACCGATATTTTTACGATTAGCAGCCAGACGGTAGTCAATCAGTTAGGGTGGGATACCTGCTACGTCGTAACACTCATCGGCGGAAGGGGTATTGTGAAAGCTCACCACGGCGCAGCTGCTCAGCAGCTTGCGTTTATTCAGGATCACTTTCCTCAGAACCCAGTGCTCACAAACGCCTATGCGCGGCGCGAGACCATTTCTACCTACCATAACAACGACGCAGATGCGCTAGCGCTCCGTGTGCTCTTTGGTGCAGAAGAAGTGATCGCTCTGCCTATTCTCTTTGGCGATGCTTGTAGTGGGTACTTGGTTGCGTGCACAAATACACCGGGTGAAAACTTTAACCCAGAGGAAACCGAGTTCTTGGTGAGCCTGTCTTCGTTGCTGGGGCACGCCGTTCAGCAGAGTACCAACTTTGAGAGTTTGGAGGAGCAAAATCGACGGCTGCGTGAGCTTGATGAGTTGAAAGACTCGTTTATCTCGATCACGTCGCACCAGCTTCGAACGCCACTCTCAATTATTAAGTGGATTCTTTCCATCCTGCAAACTGACAAGATTCTTGAACCGCTTAAAGAGCAGAAGCAGCTGATTGATCAGGCCTATGAGACAAACGAGCGACTCATTCACGTGGTGAACGATCTGCTCAACGTGTCGCGTATTCAAGAAGGCAAACTACCGTTCAACCCGCAGTTGTCAGAGTTAAGCATGGTGGTGCGCGAGCTGTGCACGAACATGCAGCGTCTCTACGATTCCAAGGCGATTCACTTAGATATGGTTATCCCAGAAAATGTGCCTCCTGTTACCCTCGATCCTATTCTCTTTAAAGAAGCATTCCAGAATCTCTTGGATAACGCGATGGATTACAACCTAGAGAAAGACGCCTGGGTTCGAGTTGAAATCGCCACCGAAGCGGATCGAGTGCTCTTGTCTGTCACCAACCCCGGTACGGGAATCCCGCTTACCGAGCAGAGCCGCATTTTTGAACAGTTCTACCGTTCTCCG
>CALBLZ010000257.1 GCA_937895715.1 uncultured Candidatus Berkelbacteria bacterium | reverse complement strand
GGAGGTTTGCTTGGAGGCAGCCATCCTTTAAAGAGTGCGTAACAGCTCACTGGTCAAGAAATTTTGCGCCGACAATTATCGGGGCTCAAGCATATTACCGAAGCCATATCAATTTTATTGGATTCGTCCAATTGGGTTGGGTAGGGGAGTGTTCTGCAAACTGTGAAGTAAGCTTGTAAAGGCTTATGGAGTATGCAGAAGTACGGATGCAGACATGAGTAGCGAAATCTCGATGAAAAATCTGGACACCGAATACATAAGGTTTCCACAGCTACGCTAGTCGTCTGTGGGTTAGTCGGTCCTAAGCTGAGGCAGAAATGCGTAGGCGATGGATAACTGGTTAATATTCCAGTACTTTATATTGTTCGTTATTAACTAAGGAGAGTCGGGTTGGATAGTTGGAGTGTCCGTTAGGGCATCTAAGCAACAAAGTAGAAAAGAATTGGTAAATCCGTCTTTTCGGTTCTTGGCCTCGGTCAAGATGTAATTGAGTTGTTATGGGTAGAGTTAGCTTAAGGGTTAACTCAAGTTCAGTGATTCAGCTTGCTGGAAAAACTTCTATGTGAGAACTGTATAAAACCGTACCGTAAACCGCCACAGGTATGTTGGTAGAGTATACCAAGGTGTACGAGTTAGTCCGTGTCAAGGAATTCGGCAAATTACTCCCGTAACTTCGGGAAAAGGGAGCCCTCTGGAGCGCAAGTTCTAGTGGGGGCACAAAAATGATCTAATCGACTGTTTAACTAAAACACAGGTATGTGCAAACCCGCAAGGGGACGTATACATACTGACGTCTGCCCAATGCCAGAATATTACGGAACGGGGTGAAGTAGCTTCGGCTATCAGCTCTCGACCTAAGTACTGGTGAATGGCGGCTGTAACCCTGACGGTCCTAAGGTAGCGAAATTCCTCGGTGCTTGATAGGCATCCTGCACGAAAGACGTAACGAGTTAGATACTGTCTTGACACGGAGCTCGGCGAAAATGAAATGGCTGTGAAGATGCGGCCTTCCCATATCTGGACAAAAAGACCCCGGCATCTTTACTCTAGCTAGGCATTGAGATAAAGCGATAATTGCAGAGCGTAGGAAGGAGACTTTGAAGCTTCCCTTTTGGGGGGAGTGGAGTCGTCAATGTAACACTTCCTTTTTATTGTTTTATTTCTGATTGGAACCATAATCTGGTCACCAAAACAGTGTTTGGTGGGGAGTTTGACTGGGGCGGTCTCTTACTAAAGAGTAACGTAAGATTTCAAAGGTCACCTCAAGTTGTATGGAAATCAACTGAAGAGTATAAAGGCATAAGGTGGCTTTACTGTGAGACACACAAGTCGAACAGTTACGAAAGTAGGACTTAGTGACCTTTTCGTAGCGCATGGAAGCGCGATTGGTCAAAGGATAAAAGTTACGCCGGGGATAACAGGCTAGTCTTGCCTAAGCGTTCACAGCGACGGCAAGGTTCGGCACCTCGATGTCGGCTCATCACATCCTGGGGGTGTATCAGCTCCCAAGGGTTAGGCTGTTCGCCTATTAAAGTGGTACGCGAGCTGGGTTCAGACCGAAGTAATTCAGGTCGGTCTCTATCCGATATGGGTGTTCAAAATTTGAGGAGATTAACCCTTAGTACGCAAGGACCAGGGTTAGGTAATCTCTGGTGCACCAGTTGTCCGCAAAACGGGCATCGCTGGGTAGCTACATTACTATTTGGATAACTACTGAAAGCATCTAAGTAGGAAGCCAACTCCAAAATTAAATTTTGTCACAAAGGTTCCTAGTAGACTACTAGGTTGATAGGTGTTAGGTGTAAGCATAGTAATATGTTGAGCCGAGACATACTAATAAACCAAAAATTTTTCCGACTTAAAATCTTTCAGCTTTCAGTTGTCAGTTAAGAGTAATCTTTACTGGTTGCTTGAGACTGTAGACTGGAAACTCAATTATATCTTTTCTATTCAGTTTTTCTTGAACAAAGATCTGGTAATCCCTAAAAAGATTGCCAGGTTGTTCTTTTCGAGTTAAAATTATTGTATCGTCAGCAGACAAAAGCGCTTCTATAAGCTTTTTTGTCCGGTGACGGTATCGCTTTGGTCCCACCTGATCCCATTCCGAACTCAGAAGTGAAACATAGTTGAGCCGAAGGTACTTACGGGATACCCTGTCGGGAGAATAGGTAGTTGCCGGTATTAAAAAGGATTTTTTAGAAATAAAGAGTCCTTTTTTTATAGCTATTTTCTGTCATAAAAGCTTCTTTCCCCAAACTTTCTATAAAAGTCTCACTCTTTGCCTTAGTCGCCAATTGTTGACGACAGTATAGAATGGGTATATAATATAATCAGTTCTTTTATAATAAAATATCTAAACCCATAGTGACCATTCTGCTTATACAGTAAGTGGAATAGTCGCTATGGCAGATGGGCCACGACTATGTATTAGCCAAAGGAGCTAATAATTATGTCAGGAATTACGACGATTCTGTATTGGACGGGCGCAGGCTACTACGGTGGCTTGCAAGTAGATGGCCAAGAAGGTGCTGAAGTCCGAGTGTATCGCGGAGCCCCAGGAACGCGGCCGTTCTACCGGCATAAGCCGGGGAGTACGCTGTATCAACTCGCAGCAAAACTTCAGTCTCTCACCTACGAGTACCAGGTGGTACGTGGTGAGTACGAGGGACAGTTCGCTAAGTCGCACATCCTGCCCACACTGAAGCGGAATGGGTATTCCGTGGTTTGGGATTCACCCAGTCAGATTAAGATCTGGAGTCGGGTGCGAGTCGAAGAGTTTGTAATTCCCCCAGAATGGAAGCATCTGCTTTCACTTGGGATAGTAATTGGAGGCTTTGTATATAGCCTCAAAGTACAAGTCCCCGTTTGTGAGGCAAACTGGTCGGCAGTCGTTAAAGCCGCCACAGCTGCTCGTTTGGCTGAAAAGGCCTACGAAGAAGCTCAGTTGAACGAGGAATTCATCAAGGAGGATGAAACTCACGAAACAATCGTGCTAGAGTAGCACCCCAAAAAGGCATCCAACGCCTCCAGAAATGGTAGAAAAAAAAGATATGGATTACTCAGAAAGTGAAGACCGAAGGTTCTGAGGAGAGGTTTACCTCTAACGACTCCCCAGTTAGGGGGTGGTCTAAGGACATATAGGGTTGAGCAAACTACCTATATATGTTGACAGGGGATTGACGCCCAAGTGTTTGTCTTGTATTTTTTTAGATATTTTATACAAGAACAAAATTAATAAGTTATTAATGTAAAAGTTATAGCTATTAATATTAAAGAAAACCCAGCTTACGCTGGGTTTTTCGTTATCTGGCCGGTATTTTTCTATAAAATTTGACTAATACTAACTTACCCATAATAATGAATAGATTTATTATCATTTTAAAATGGTACAACCAGTACTAGGTGCAAAACTTCCAGAGCATAGATACAATTTTGGAGGTAACTTAGATAACAGTAATTTAGGCGCATTTCTTGTAGAGAATTTTAGAATCGCAACAGGAAAAATTGAAATTCAAGAATTATATATTAGATGGTTAATGGAAAGAGGACTGTTTAATATAGCTATATTTAATGGGATAAGGGAGAATTATGGTATTCCAGACTCTTCAATTGAATATTCTGATGGACTAGTAAAACCGGAAATCTTAGGGGATTTAGATCGACATAAACAATTAATGGATAATGGATTAATTAGTGAGGAGCAGTTGGATTACTTATTTGAAAGCTTTAGTTCCGTTCGCGGCTCAGTTACTCATTCTGAACTTAAGCGTGAATCTGATCAAGACCAAGTAAAATATCAAGTATTTTTGTATGCGTTAAACGATATCTTCAGAATTATAAGTTGGATTACTGTTCCAGGTAGTGAAAAAAGTCCAGGTTATCGGTTAAGAATGGAAGAAGTTTATAATCAAATGAACACAGCCGACTCTACTGAATATATTCACAGGCTTAAAGAAGCGGGGAAAACTCTAGAATTTTAATAGTAAACTAGTTCTATAAATAGCGATTGCGCCTTTCCTTTGTATAAGCTCCTTATATTCTGCTTTGTGTAATAAGTCTTTTATATTAATATGTACTTGTTTAAAACTTTTTGTGAACAATACATATTCAATAAAGATAAAAACTAAAACGGTACTGTTATTAGTAACTTCAATAATTATTCTTCTAAGTATATTTACTTACTTAATATTGAATAGAAGTAGTGTAGGCATTAATCAAAGTACTTTTAACCCAGAAAATATTAGTATTGTGCAAGTTTCGGAAACTGAAGTAAACCATCTATCTGTAAGCGGCAAAGATATTTTATATAAAGGTAGTCCAATACTACTTAAGGGTACAAATATTGCCAACATTGGCGCTTTGTATGCTCCAAACATTGGCGGCATTGGGTCTGGAGATATGCAGGATATAGAAGCATTTGAATCTGATTATCAAAAAATACGTCAACAAGGTGCAAACCATGTTAGATTTGGCCTTTCTTTTAACTGGTACACGGATAACTCCGAATCAACTTTCTTTTCTATTCTAGACCAGCATGTAGCATGGGCAAAGCAAAATGGCCTTTGGGTTGTATTTAATATGTTTACTACTCCAGGTAATTGCTACGAAGGTTACAGCGAAACATGTTCAGTTTTTTGGAATAACTCAGATAAACAAAATGAGCTAGCAGATTTCTGGGTAAAGATGGCCCAACACTATGCAACTGAACCTGCAGTAGCTGGATTTGATATTTTAAATGAGCCAGTCGGTAATGAGCAAGTTAATTGGACAGAGGGGTGGTTTAATATTGCACAGAATATTATTGACGATATTCGGTCAGTAAATTCGAATAAGTTAATATTTGTAGAAGCTGGACCAGATGCCACTTTTACGCGAAAGTTTAATGGAGCTAATATTGTATACAGTGTCCATTTTTATGATCCAATAGCTTTTACACATAACTACGACAAAGATAATAGAACTTACCCTGGCACATTCCGTATTGGTTGGGCAGACAAAGATGTTTACTACGACAAGAACTCTTTATTAGGCAATGGAGATGAACTTGCAAACTTTAAAGAGCGATATTCATATAACTGGACCATAAGCAAAAATGTTCCATTTTATGTAGGCGAATGGGGGACTTTATCGGCAGGCGAGGGTTACGTTAAATACCTTCAAGATGTTTCTGAAATATTTAATGAATTAGGTATCAGTCATGCCCATTATTCTTGGAAGGCTGGCAATTCTTGGGGCTTATTCAATTCAGGTGAAAATCCTACTGTAAAAGAGCAAGCAAAGCTTAATGCTGTAAAGGTGTCTTGGCAAAATAGTGTATTTTTTGATTCGAATATTCCAGTGGAGCCAGAAGTACCAGTTGAACCAGATCCTGTAACCCCAGAAGAACCTGAAGTTCCTATTGATCCCGCCCCTGAGAACCCAGTTGACCCAAGCGGTATTACGTGTGGCGAAGCAGATTCAAATTTAGATGGTCAGTTTTCAATAATAGATTTTGCAAGCTTTGCTAAAAAATATGGTAAATCATGTTTAGATAATGCACAAGCTAAGGGTAGTTGTGGTGGAACTGATGCAAATAATGATGGAGTAGTTAATGTAATAGATTTTGCTTCGTTTGCTAAAAGGTATAATAGAAGCTCGTGCTCAACCTAATATAATACTTAGCTTCTTGTTACCATATTTTGTTGCCTAGTGCTATAATCCTTGTGTAAATCGGTATAGAAAGGTTTGTCATGTCAAAAACGATGGAGTGGTTCGATGATAATGCAACCCTCTTAACACGGCTTGCATGGTTCATCAAGAATGTCCTGCCAGAGAGTGCTGGAAAGGACTATGTTCAGGGCGATCATTTTGTGTCGCTGTCGCGGGCATCGATCATCCCATTGACGATCCTTAAGGGACTTAACGGTGAGGGCAGGGAGGTCGAGAAGGCTTTCCTGATCAGCACAACCACAGGAGCCCCCATGGGCGAGATTGGGTTCTGGAACGCAACCGAAACAGGGTTGCGTAAGCAGTGGACGAATGATCCGCCGAACTTTACTGTAGTGCACGACATGGTGCGCGGTGTATTGTTCGAGGTCAAGTATCGGTTTTACGTTGCCCAGATCGCCATCTGTAAGGATAAGGTTTACCTTATCACCGAAACGTACACTGGACGATAAAACCTTTGGTGCGTGTGGGGAGATACCTCCCCACATAAGTTTTATCCTTTTCAACTTTCAAAGTTGCAATACCTATTATTCATTTGCTATAATACTTTGCTTAAGGTTAGTCTTACCATTTTGGTAAAATCCCAAACTAAAAATAAGCAAAACTTATGGCATTAGCCAAAAACAAACAAGCATCAGAGCTTTTAGATGCAGTTGTCCCCCCAAAGACTTATAAGAAAGGAAACATTATTGAAGGTACCGTTATTGATGTTAAAGACGGTCAAATTCTTGTTGATGTTGGCGCTAGAGCTGAAGGCGTAATTTCTGGAAGAGAAATGAAGCTTGAAGGCAAAAGAGTTAACAAAAAAGTTGGTGATGTAATTCTAGTTTATGTAGTTAATCCTGAAAATGAAGAAGGTCAAATTGAACTTTCCATTAGAAGAACTGGCTCAGAACTAAAATGGCACGAACTTGAATTAGCTAAGAAAAACGAAACTCCAATCGAAGTAAAGGTTATTGAAGCCAATACCGGTGGTGTTATTGTGGAAATTAGCGAAACAATGAGAGGATTTGTACCTAGTTCTCAACTTAATAATAAACGAATCTATGCTCCAAACTTATACTCTTCAAAAGAAGACTCTACAAAGGTTCTTCAAACAAAGTTAGCTGAAATGATCGGCGAAACATTGAAAGTAAAAGTAATGGAAATAGATAAGGAAAAGAATAAAGTTATCCTTTCTGAAAAATCCGTATATTCCGAAACAGATATGAAGTTAAGAACACAAACATTAACTTCTTTGAAAGTTGGAGATATGTTGGAAGGTGCTGTAACAGGTATCGCTCCATTCGGATTGTTCATTAATGCTCAGGGTCTTGAAGGCTTAGTTCACTTATCAGAAATTTCTTGGGATAAAGTAATTTCACCAGCAGACTTCTACCATGTAGGAGACATTGTTAAGGTGCAAGTTATTGGATTACAAGACAACGGAAAGAGAGTAGCTTACAGTATTAAAAGACTACAAGAGGATCCATGGAAGAGCATTGTACAAAAGTACAAAGTGGGTCAAATCGTTGAAGGCGAAGTTAAATCTATCGCTGACTACGGTGCATTTATTAAAATTGAAGACGGACTTAACGGCTTAGTTCACATTTCTGAACTTTCAAGCAAATTAGTTAAGAACCCATCTCAAGTTGTAAATGTTGGGGACAAAATCAAGGTAATGATAATTTCTATCTCAAACGATGATAGACATTTAGGATTATCTTTAAAAAGAGCTCAAAAGACTGATGCGCCTACAGATGATGCTTCATCTAGAGAACTTGAGGAATTAGACAAACTAATCTCCGAAACAACTCCTGTTGAAAAAGCAGCTGAATAAGGTAACTTATTAGTAGGTTTAGCCCTCGAGAAATCGGGGGCTTTTTTATACCTATAAACCTTGACTGAATTAGGTTTTCGGGATACACTTGCCGCAGGTGAAGTTTAGTGAGGTGTCAAAGTGGAGCAGTATCTTTTTAAGTTGATCGGAACTAAGGGGACTCGGGACCCAGTCCCGTTTCTTGCAACTGAAGTTCCAGTTCCCCTTGAGTTTCAAGAGGACTACGGGGTGTATGCGCTCTATATGTGCATACACATACAAGGAGAGTTTGTCACACCAGTTTTGCAAGCCGCGGCTCTACGTGAGTGGCAACAGCGCTACCCGGAGGGCGGGAATACCGCAGACCGCTTTTGGGCGGTGTTAATGGACCGATGGGTAGAGAAACGACTGCCCTTCCTTCAAGAGGAAAAGCGGAGGAGTGTATCAGTGGAGTTAGTGGCTACCACTTACTCAAGCTGGGAGCCTCAACTCATGAAATATGAGTGCTACGTCGTTTTTGGAGACGGCTGGACTCGTGTAGGCGCTGTAAATGAAGTGCCTAAGCGAAATCCGAATACCGAGG